>JAYTQA010000191.1:0-4140 GCA_043746955.1 bacterium
GCCGCGAGGGGCCATGCCAGCACCACGGAAATCACCGTCACCGTCACGGTGATTTCGACCGAGTTGATCAGGGCTTTGAACTGGCTCCAGTCGGTGAACGCGCGGATGTAGTTGCCGGGGTCGAAGCCTTGGACGATCGCCCGGCCCTCCATATGGGCGAAGGACAGGGCCAGCATGGCAAGGAACGGCACCACAAAAAACGCAGCGGTCCATAGCAGTGCCGGGGCCAGCAAGCCCCAGCCGAGTTTCTGTTCTGACGACGCAATGCTCACTGGTTCAGCATCGCGGTCCACAGATCCTGCATCGCCTTATCGGTCTTGGCGTCAGGTATCGGGTAAAGCTGGGCGCGTTTGAGGTAATCGGGTTGCTGGTCCCAGCGCAGGACCGCCTTGGCTTCGGGGGTCAGCAGGTCACCAGCTTTCATATTGGCGGGCATGCCCCAGTAGCAGGTGGCTTGGGCCAGCAAAGCCTGACCCTCGGGCGAGACGATGTACTGAACGAACTCCAAGGCCAGATCGGGCTTGGTGGTGCCCGCCACGACGCCGATGCTCTGCGCCCACCGCAACCCGCCCTGCTTGGGGATCGTCCAGTCGAGGTTGGGATTGTCCTTGGCCAGAACTGCGGTCAACCACTCGCCACCGCCGACGATGATATCGACATCGCCGGTGGCAAGCGCGGTCTGCGAGGCGGTCACGTCCGACACCTGCTTGGCGGATTTGCGCAACTTCATCAGCGGGTCTTTCAGGCTGGCGAGGCTATCTGCCGTGATATCCGCGGTTTTCATGCCCTGCCCCAAAGCCACCAGCCCGAGCACCGGCAGGTAATAGTCATAGATGCCGATTTTGCCGTCATATTTGCCGGAGGTCAGGGTCGCCATGTCGTCCATGTCCTTCGGATCGACCTTGGTTTTGTCGTAGGAGATTGTGTTGTAGCCAAACTTCTCGGTCACGGCATAGGTTTTGCCGGCCACGGTGTTGTTGGCGGCCATCACCAGTTCGGGGAAGAAATCGGCGGTCGGCAGTTGGGCGGCGGGCATTTCGGCGAGCTTGCCCGCCTCAACCGCGCGGTGCACATCGACCGCGTCGATCACCAGAACGTCCCAGTCGCCGGGTTTGGATTGGTCGAGAATCGCCATGCCAGCGGCGGTGCCTTCGTATTCCTTGAGGTTGACCTTGACGTTATATTTCTTCTCAAACGGAGCGACCAAAGCCGGGTCGGTGTGGTCGCACCAGACCAGGGCGTTCAAGGTATCCCCGGCAAAAGCGGGGGTGCCAAGCAGCAAGGCGAGGGCGGTCAGGGCGCGTTTGGTCATATGAATCCTCCTGAAGCGGGCTTGGGTGATTGCAAAAATTATTGAGTTCGCTCAAAGTTAAAGTCAATGTCAAAAGGTTTGGCGTGGAAGAAAGACAGCGATGACCGGACTGCGCGCCCGCCAGAAAGCCCTGCGCCACGAGCGTATCCTCGATGCGGCTTTGGGGCTGTTTCGGGACGCGGGCTATGATGCGGTGCGGACGGAAGATATTGCGGCGGCGGCAGAAGTGTCGGTCGGTACCTTGTATAACTACTTTGAAAACAAAGGCGATTTGCTGCTGGCCCTGGTGACGATTGAGGTGGAAGATGTGCTGGAGCAGGGCGCTTTGGTGGTAAATGCCCCGCCGCCGGATATCGCATTGGCGCTCAATATGCTGGTCGGCGGCTACTACGAACACTCCAACACCTACCTCACCAAAGACCTGTGGCGCAGTGCGATGGCGCTGACAATTCAGGCAGCCGAGACGCCGTTTTCGGCCCGTTACACCGCTTTGGACCAAAGCCTGACCGATCAGGTTTGCGCGTTGGTGGAGAAATTGCAGCGGCGGGGTCTGGCGCGGGGTGATGTGGATGCACGGGCTTTCGGGCAGGTGATTTTCAACAACCTCAACCAGATGTTCATCGAATTTGTGAAGGTCGAGGCGATGGCGATGACGGTGCTGATGGCGGCTGTGGCCCGGCAGAACGCGGCGATTGCGCTATTGCTGGCGGTCGGGTAAGCCGTTGCGGGCGCTGGATTAACCCGGGCGATGTGAGGGGTTTTGGCGGTCTTTTACCCGTCTTTCTTCTGTCTTTCTTTTGTCTCTACGCGCGTGGAGACGGCAAAGCGTTAACCAATTTGGGCGAATCGGGTTTAGAAGGCGGGAGAGTTGGGGGCGGGCACCGACCTACGGGTCTGACACGACGGAACGCGGCGATTGCGCTATTGCTGGCGGTTTAAAAGCCAATCGTCGCGGCTGAGGGTCAAGTTGAACCCCGCCGCTTTCTCGCCCCGCGCTATGGAAAGATCGAAGGTTTCCGCCGCCACTTTGAACCCCAGCTTGGCCAAAAGTGCGCGTGAGGCCAGGTTGTCAGCCCAGACCTCGGCGTGAACCTCTGTCAGACCCAAGGGCCCGAAGGCGCGGGCAAGGGCGGTGAGGCAGGCTTCCAATCCATAGCCACGGCGATGGTGAGCGGGGTGGAGCATATAGCCCAACTCACCCGCCGTCACGCCAACCGTGCCGATTAGGGTGCTGTCCAGAAAGACGCCCCAAGCGAAACCCTGACCCGAAAACGGACGGGCGCGGCCAAGCGAGAAGGCTTGGTCGGCGGGCCACGGGAAGCTGCCCAACTGCCGCGTCACCTCCCAATGCGCGACGATGGTGTGCAAGGCGTCAGCGTCGGTCGCCTGCAGCGGGCGATAGGTCAGGCGGGCGCTGGTGGCGTCATAGGGGAGGGCGGCAATGTAGGCTTCGCGGGTCAGGGTGAGGTCGATGTGAGGGCGGTCGATCGCCAAGGCGCGGCAATGCTTTGGGCCGCCTCCGGTTTCCATAAAACCCAGTTTGCGCAAGACATTCGCGGACCGGGCGTTGCCCTCAAAATAGCCAGAGGCGACGGGGCCAAGGCCTTCGGAGAAATGCCAGCCCAGAACCCCGCGCGCCGCTTCGGTGGCAAAACCTTGGCCATGGGTGCCGGGGGCGAACCAATAGCCCAGCGTGCCATCCTCCAACCCGATAATACCGACAAATCCTATCGCATCCTCGACAGCAAAAGTCTGGCCGGGCACGGCTATTTCGCGCTGAAACAGGTGGAAATCGGCGGTGGTATAGGGGTAAGGCACCACGGCCAGCCAGCCGGTGACCGCAATGTCGTTCAGGCATGCCACCACAACCGCCTGATCCACCGGAGCCAATGGACGCAGTTTCAGCCGTGCGGTGGCGATGTCGGCGGGGGGCATCTCAGCCCTGCTTCTTGATATAGGTCCAGGTTGGCACCCGGGCGTTGCGCGCGACGGAGAAGCTTTCCGCGTCGCCCAGATATTCAAAGCCGCAGTTGGTCAGCACCCGCGCCGAACCGGGATTGTCCTGAAACACCTCGGCAAAGATCGTGCAGTTGGCTTGCGGGTTGGCGGCAACCAAAGCCTGCACCGCTTCAGAAGCAATCCCGGTGTTCCAGAAGGCGGGGGCGACCCAATAGCCGACCTCGGACTGGCCGCGATCCCATTTCGACTCGTCCATCCGCTTCAGACTGATGACACCCAACACCTCGGCCAGACCGGCGGCGGTGCCGTCGATCACCCAGATATCTTCCGACCCGCCATGTCGCATGGCGCGGGCGACGAAGGCTTCCGAGGCACCGGGGGGCAGGGGGTGCGGGATCGACTGGGTCCCCTCCGCCACCCGGCGGTCGCCGGCATAGATCGAGAACAGACCGGCATCCGACCGCCGCACCGGGCGGAGCAGAAAGCGGCCCGCCGGGATTTCGGCCAAAGCGGGCCCCGCCACATCAAGCATCGGTACATTCATGGTCATGGCTTCCTCCTCGAAGCGCATGGTTGGGCGGTTGAGGGAAAACTCGTCCAACCGCCCGGAATTGAAGTTTGCAGGGCCGGTCATGCCGCCCCCTGATGAGCTGCGGCGTATTTGGCAACAGCCTTGAGCCGCCACGCTGCGCCACGCGCCCAATCGCCTGCCATGATGCAGCCATAGGGGTGGATTTCGTCCACCACTTCGGCCAGACCATAGTGTGCCATCTGGGCCCGCACCGTGGCCGCAGGCTTGTAGGCGCTTGGCAGTTCGGACACATCGGCATGGCCTGAATAAAACCTTGCGTCCAAGCCCTTGGTTTCGC
>JAYTQA010000192.1:0-10965 GCA_043746955.1 bacterium
GTTCACCCACTTCGGGCGGAAAACGTGTTGGTGGTCTTGCTCATGAGGCTCCAGCCTCCTCAGAAGTTGGAGCCGCCGGCAAACCCGGCGCGGTTCAAAGCGCGCGTGCCGCTCGTCCGACATATCTCTGGAAAGTTCGAAGTCGAGCATGCTGCCAAGGCAAAAATTGCCTTGTCTATAACTACCAGGTTTCTGACGGCAGCCAAGGCCGCCGATGATTGCTGGGCGGTGCAGCGCTGTGGATTTTGCCGCCAAACATCCACTGCCGCCCTGAAAAGTTTTTTCCTATACCAAGTGTTCGCGCCCGCCTTATCCTGATATTTTGGAAGTCGATCGGGTCTTCTGGCAGTTATTCTCAAACTTTTGCGCCCGATTGTAGCCCGCCGAGACTATTTCAAGCATTTTCGTCGCCTCAAGAAGAAAATAATTTACAAGATACATGAAATGCGGCTAACGTGTGTTAGGGCGAGATGCGGCAAGTGGGGGGCCCACGGCGGCCGCAAACGGGCGTGACGGGGCGTCGTCTCTGGGAGGGGGCCGCCCGGCCACGAAGACATCTGACAAACACCAAAACGACCGGACCGACGTTTCGGCCGGACAGCACAAATGGGGGGAACCACATGTTTTATCGACCGAAGAACGCACTCTACACCAGCATCAGCCGACGCAAGTTCATGGAGCTTGGTGGCGGTGCGGTCAGCATGTTTGGCGCCGGTGCTGTGGGGGTTGGGCTGAATTCCGTGATGATGAGCACGCCGGTGCAGGCTGCATCGTCCGATGATGCAAAATGGAAGCAGTTTTCCGGATCGAAGCTTAAGTTCATATCCGAGAACACGCCGCCGTCTTTTGCAATCCGCGACAAGATCAAGTCGTTCTATGACCTGACCGGGATTGAGGTCGAAATTCTGACCGATGACCTGCCGGTGGTGCAGCAAAAGATCGGGATCGACCTGCGCAGTGGCAATGCGGATTACCCGCTGCAATATGTGCAGGACAAGCCGATCGGTGCGCCCTTCGCGGATTTCTACGTGGATCTGACGCCGATGTTGACCGATGAGACCCTGCCGCAAGACCCCGAAGGCTACGGCGATGACGTCTGGTTCGAAAACTTCCTGACCACTTGCGGACGGTATTACGATGGCAAACGCATCGTTGCCTTGCCATACGATGCCGCCGTAGCCTGTACCTTTTACCGTCGGGACGTATTCGAGGCCAATTCCAAGGCGTTCGAGGCCGAATATGGCTATGCGATGGAATACACCAAAGAAACGACCTGGAAGAATGTCCTTGATTTCGCGACCTATTTCAAGGCGCGCAAGACTGCGGGCGCCGATGTGCCTTACGGCTATGCCCAGCATCAGGGCACTTTTGCCTGGACCACACAGCTTGATATTCAGCGAATGATGTTTGCCCATGGTCGCTGGACCGATTTCAACATCGACGACAAAATCGGCAGCAAAAAGCCGGGCAAGACCCAGTGGGGCGACAAACAATCAGTTCTGATGCTGGAGAAGTTCAAGGCGCTGGCCGATGTGTCGCACCCCGACAACCTAGCCAATGGCACGCTGGAATTGAACACGCTGTATCAATCCGGCAAAATCGCGATGCAGGTACAATACCACGAATTTGCGGCCTCGATCGAGGACGAGAAAACCTCGGTCGCCAGCGGCGGGCGCACGGCCTACGCACCCTGCCCCAAGGGTGAGCCATCATGGATCCTGAATGGTGGCCCGGCGGTGAACGGTACCAACAGCGGCATTGGCGGCATCGGCATCAGCGGCAATGCGACCGAGGCGATCAAGCGGGCGTCCTATCTGTTTGCGATCTGGTCGACCTCGAAAAAGGGCCAATACGAGGTTCTGGCCGGTCTCGGCGGCACACCGACACGCAAATCCGTGCTGGCATTGCCGGACGTCGTGGCGGCCCGCGTGCGGCCGACAAAAATGCCCAATGCCCTGACGTTCGAAGCGGTTTACGACTTTGGCATCAAGGACCCGAATTATGTGATTGGTCCGAAAATCCCCGAGGCGAACGAGTATCATTCGATCATCGCCTCCGAGACCCAGAAGATGCTGTCGAACAAGCAGACACCGGCAGAAACCGGCAGCAGCGTGCAAAAGCTGCTGGACGATCTGAACAACGCCTGAGTCAGAACCCAAGTCGGGTCTTGGCACTTCGGATGCGTCTCCGGGGTGCCAAGCCTTTGGCCACAGATCAAGACGAACCGATACTGCTGAAGGGGGCCGCGTGCGATGAGTGATGGAGTGGCAGACAATGGCGTTGCACTGGCGCAGCGCGGTGCCGGGCTTTTTCGCGCCCGGGGCACGTCGACCGCCATCGAGGCGCGACCGGTCACTGCGGCCTTGCCGCTGCCCGCCCGGATGAATCCGGCGGCACCGCGCCGGTATTACCTTTACCTTATGGCCCCCGCGATTGCGGTTCTGGCCTTCATTTCGCTCTATCCGTTTGTCTGGCTGATCGTGATGTCATTGCAGAATGTCGGGGTCGGTGCCGGCGAATGGGTGGGTTTGCGCAACTACACACGTTTGCTCAGCGACGACCGCTTTCTGCAGGGCTGGGTCTTGCTGTTCAAATACAGTGCGATGTGTCTAACTTTGCAATTGAGCATCGGGTTGCTGCTGGCGGTGATTGTGAACGGCGCCCGCTGGGAAAAGTTTCTGGTCACCGCACTCCTGATGCCCATGATGATGGCCCCCGCCGTTGCCGGCCTCGTCTGGCTGTTTTTGTACAATGGCACCTTTGGCTGGTATCATTGGCTGTTTCAAAGCCTGGGCTGGCTTGGCGGAGGCTCGATCCTATCCAGCACCGATACCGCGATGCTGGCGATTGTGCTGGTCGATGTCTGGCAATGGACGCCGCTGATCACGCTGATCGCTTTGGCTGGGCTGAAACGGGTGCCGCAAGATCAGCTGGAGGCGAACATGGTGGATGGCGCCTCGCCGCTCCGCAACTTTTTTGCGATCACGCTGCCGAACCTGTACCCGGTGTTGCTGATTGCGATCATGTTGCGCTTTATGGATAATTTCCGGTTCATCGACGCGGCACTGGTGCTGACCGGCGGCGGGCCTGCCGATTCGACCAAAATCCTGCCGATCTATTTGTTCGAAGTGGCGTTCAAGTTCTTCAAGCTGGGGCGCGGGGCGGCAATCGCCCTGACCTTGTTGGTGGTTACCATCATCCTTGGCAAGATCCTGGTGCGCATCTTTGAAAAACCGAAATCGGAAAGGGTGTAAAGCATGGCATCGCGCGATGTGGTTCAGTACAAATCGCCGATCGCCATCGCGTTCAAGGTGTTCTCGGTCATCTTCCTGACCCTGTACCTGATCTGGACGTTGCTGCCGATCTTTGTGATGTTCGTGTCGTCGTTCAAGGACCTGTTGGAGGCGTTCAAGATCCCAAAGGTCGGCGACTGGGCCGGTGTCATGGTGTTCTTCGATTTCACCCCGACGCTGAAACACTACCAAAGCCTGTTCGTCGACGGCAACTTTGGGGTCTACATGGCCAACAGCCTGATTGCGGCAGGCGGATCAGCGCTGATTGCGGTGACATTCGGCTCCATGGCGGCCTACAGCCTGTCGAGGGTCGAATTTCGGGGCAAGGGCGATTTGTTCTTCTGGATCATCTCGACCCGAATGGCCCCGGTGGTCGCCGTCATGGTGCCGCTGTATGCGATCTTCCGGTCGCTTGATTTGATCGGCACGCTGCCCGGCCTGATCCTCGCCTATACCACGTTCAACCTGCCCTTCGCGATCTGGATCCTCAAAGGCTTTTTCGACAACGTGTCCTACTCGATCGAAGAGGCGCAGATGGTCGATGGAGCGACGCGCTTTCAGGCGTTCCTGTCGATCCTGCCGCTGGTGGCACCGGGGATCGCGGCCTTTATCGTGTTGTGCATTCTGTTCGCATGGAATGACTTCCTGTTCGCAGCAATCATCGGATCAGGCGGTGCCAAGACGCTGCCGGTTGCCACGCGCGACCTGGTGCAGCCCCAAAATATCCAGTGGGGTGCCATCATGGCGGCCGGCGTGGTGACAACGCTGCCGATGATGCTGCTGGGGCTGGTGATCCGCAAATATCTGGTGACCGGCATGACGATGGGTGCCGTCAAGGAATAGCGCCCATCCGGCATTTGGCTGGGCAGAACTGAGAATGGACCGGAGGGCCTGATGGCACGGATTTCGATCAATAAAGTCTGGAAATACTACGGGACCAGTCCCGCAGTCCGCGACCTAAATCTGGACTGCGCCGATGGCAGCTTTGTCAGCATTCTGGGCCCGTCCGGCTGTGGCAAATCATCGACGATGCGGATGATTGCCGGGCTGGAACATATCAGCGCGGGCGACATCCTGTTTGATGGCCATCGGATCAATGATCTGCCGCCCAAAGACCGTGATGTGGCGATGGTCTTCGAAAACTACGCGCTCTATCCGCACAAATCGGTGTTTGACAACATCGCCAATCCGCTGCGCCTGCGCGGGTTTGATGCCGACAAAATCAAGGAACGCGTGACATCCGCCACCAAATTGCTGGAGATTGACCATCTGCTCAACCGCCGTCCGGCGGAACTGTCAGGCGGCCAAAAGCAGCGGGTGGCGATTGGCCGGGCGATTGTGCGCGAGCCGAAGCTGTTTTTGTTCGATGAACCGATTGCCCACCTGGATGCCAAACTGCGCGCCCACATGCGCGGCGAAATCAAGCACCTGCAGCGCAGCCTCGGCACCACGATGATCTATGTGACGCATGATCAGCTAGAGGCGCTGTCGATGGCCGACATGATTGCGGTGATGCATGACGGCGAATTGCAGCAATGGGGCACACCCAGCGAGATTTTCAATCGCCCGGTCAATGCCTGGGTTGCGGGCTTTGTCGGCGAACCTGCAATGAATTTTCTGTCAGCGGAACTGCGTACCGATGCCGGCAATACGGTGCTAACCCATTCAAATTTCAATATTCCGTTGCTGCCGCAACAGGTGGCGCTGGTGAATGGGTCGGCCAACCGCGAGATGCGCATGGGGGTCCGGCCTGACGCGCTCAGCATTTCGACCCAACGCCCCGAAGGCCCGGTGATCGAGGGCAAGATTTTCGTCACTGAGTTGTTGGGCGGCGATATGCTGGTCGACGTGCAGCTTGCCGACGCGCGGATCAGGGTCAAGACCAGCACCGACTTTGCGGGCGTGGCCGATGACACGTGCTACATGACGGTCAATCGCGACAAATGGCATCTGTTCGACATCGAAGACGGCCATGCCTACTTCTGAGACCATCCCAGCCTATGATCTGGCCCTTGATGCCTTCATCGCCAGCAGTGGCGCGCGGGATGTGCCGGGCATTTATCATGCCGTGCGCAAACTGGCGTATTTTTCCAGCGGTGACAGGTCGCCCGAGGCGGTGATGCGCACCGGGCGCGGGGCCTGCACCGCCAAGCACATCTTGTTGCGTGATCTGTTGCGGCGGCATGGCGAAGTGGCAGAAGCCGCGTTAGTGGAAGGCGATTTTGCCGCTGGTATGCCACAAGTGGCCTCCATGCCTGCACCCTTGCGCGCCATGGTCCGCGAGGCCGGGGTTGCAGATTTTCATTGCTATGTCGTCTGGAAGAATGGCGGGCAAGAGGTTCGGCTTGATGCGACATGGCCCGACGCGCTTGCAGATCACGGATTTCCGGTGAACGCCGGATGGACCGGCAGCGGCGATACGATCCTTGCCATCACACCCGACGGGATCACCCGGCGCGTCGAAGATGTGATCACCGCCAAGGCGCAACTTTTGTCGGGTCTGAGTGTCGATCAGGCCGACAAACGACGCCGGTTCCTGACACTGCTGTCGGACTGGATCGCGACACTACCTTGAGGGAGGAAACCCAAAGATGGCCAAGACACGCGCCTTTGTCGGGATTGATGCCGGGACCACCGGCTGCATGGTGATTGTGTTCGACGAGGCCGGAGGCGCGGTCGGGCAAGGTTATCAGGAATACGACTGCACCTCGCCCCAGCCCGGCTGGATCGAGCAGGATATGGATGCCGTCTGGCGCGGCATCTGTGCTGCCACCAAACAGGCCATGGCCAAGGCAAACTTGCCACCCGAGGCCTATCATTCGGTCGGCCTGTCCAGCCAGCGCGGCACCTTTGGCCTCTTGGATGACAACCGCCGCCCGCTGATGAATTCGCTGGTCTGGAACTGTGGCCGCGCGCTGAAAAGCGTCGAGGCGATTTCGGCGAAGTTCACGCCCGAAGAACACCAGAAACATACCGGCATGCAGATCAGCCCGCTGTGGTCGGCGGCCAAGATCATCTGGCTGCGCGAAAACCAGCCCGATCTGTTCGATGCCGCGCGCTGGTTCGTGAACGGGCAGGAATATTTCCTGTGGCGCATGGGGGCCGAGGATTGGGCGACCGATCCCGCCTCTCTCACCCTGAACGGGATGATGGATATTGCCAAACTGGACTGGTCCGACCGCATCTTGGAGATCTGCGGCATCGGACGCGACCGGCTGCCGCCAGTTTCCACACCAGCCACCATGGCCGGACGGCTGTCACGCGCCGCAGCCCATGAAACCGGCCTGCCCGAGGGCGTGATCCTGTGCCGGGGGGCGGGCGATCAGCAATGTGCGGCCATCGGCGCGGGCGTGATCCGGCAGGGCATGGCTGAATTCACCGTCGGCACCTCAGGCGTGATGGTGGCGCATCTTGACAGCGTGGCGCGGATCAAGGGCAACAAGCTGTGGTGGGGCGGCCATGGCGTGCCGGGGGCCTGGGATATCGAGGGCGGAGCGTTCTCGCTCGGCGCATCCTTACGCTGGTGGCGCGATCAGTTGGGCCGCAATGAGACGGACGAGAGCACAAGGCAGGGCCGCAGCCCCTATGCGATCATGGTCGATCAGGCGGGCCGGTCGAAACCCGGGGCCAATGGCGCGCTGTTCCACAGCTTCATGGCCAGTCAGGTGACGCCCTATTATGACGCCGTGGCGCGCGGCGGGTTCCTTGGCCTTGGCCTGTATCACGCACGCCACGACCTGATCCGTGCTTTGCTGGAAGGCTGCGCGCAAGAGATGAAGATGGTGGTCGACAGCTTTCAATCCGATGTCGACGGCGGCATCACTGATTTCCGGCTGACCGGCGGCGGCACCAAATCCGATGGTTTCGTGCAGATCATGACCGACGTCATCGGCATGCCGTCGACTGTCACGAAAGAACGCGAATGCACCGCTTTGGGGGCGGCGATCCTGGGGGCTTACGGTGCGGGCGCCTTTGCCAGCATCGACGAGGCGGTGGGCGCGATGGTGCAGGTCGAAGGCACGTTCGAGCCTAATCCAAAGCTGCGCGAGTTGTATACCGAACAGCACGGCATCTATCGCGGGTTTTACGAGGCGATTGCCAAATCCGGGCAATATGCTGCGCTCAGCGATTTTTCGCAGAAATATCAATGATCTGAAAGGGAGGATCACCATGCCGATACCCGGTATTCGCGGAATGGAACATGTGGGCATCACGGTGCCAGACATCAATCAGGCCTGCGATTTTTTCACCCGCATCCTGGGGGCCGAAGTGCTGTTCACCGCTGCCACCGACTTTCGGGGTGACGGCGACTGGATGGCCGAACATTTGAACGTGCATCCCCGGGCGGAAATCAAAGAGTTCCGCTATGTCCGCTTGGGCAACGGCACCAATCTTGAGGTGTTCCAGTTCACAGCACCTGACCAGAAAACCGATGGCCCGCTGAAAAACAGTGACATCGGTGGCCACCATATGGCGTTCTACGTCGATGATATGACAGCGGCGATCCAGTTCCTGAAGGATAACCGAGTGAAGGTGCTGGGCGAGCCTACGGCCTATACCGATGGGCCGAACCTTGGCCTGACGTGGTGCTATTTCATGGCACCTTGGGGCTTGCAGTTGGAAATCGTCTCCGCACCCAAGGCCACCACTTTTGACAATGCCGCCAAAGCTGCCGGTCAGCGCCGCCTGTTCGACCCGTCGCGCCCGACCGAAACCCTCATCTGACACCATGCCCACCGGTAAACCCGGCGGGCGCATGACCCAAAGGACTGACCCATGCCCCTCGTTTCCATGGCCCCGATGTTGCGACACGCCCGCGCCAACCGCTACGGGATCGCTGCCTATAATATGATCGACTACAACAGCGCCCGCGCCATCATCGATGGAGCGACCGCCTTGCAGGCCCCGGTCATCGTGCAGGTGTCGGTCAAGACGGTCAAACATTGGGGCTATCAGGCCGTTGCCGGTTTCGTCCGGATGTTGGCCGAGGCTGCCCCGGTGCCTGTGGCCCTGCATCTGGACCATTGCACCGATATCGAGGTGATCAAGCGCTGCATCGACGCCGGCTGGACCTCCGTTATGTTCGACGGCTCCGCCCTGCCCTATGCCGAAAATCTGGCAAAATCGACGCAGATCTATGCGCTGACGCAGGCCGCCGGTGTGGGGCTGGAGGCAGAGATTGGCGCCATCGGCGGGGTCGAAGATGACAAGGTGGTCAACGATGACCAGTCGCGTCTGGCTAATTTTGATGAATGCGTGGCCTTTGTGAAAGACATGCCCGACCTTGCCGTGTTCGCCCCAGCCATCGGCACCGCACATGGGTTCTACCATGGCGAGGCGAAAATCGCCTATGATTTGCTGCAACGGATCACCGAGGTGATCTCGATCCCCATCGCCCTACATGGCGGCACCGGGCTGACCGATGAACAGTTCCACCGCTGCATCGCGCTGGGTTGTGGCAAGGTCAACATCTCGACCATGCACAAGCGGCTGTTCATTGACGGCTTCGTGAACCTTAAGGCGCAGAAGCCAAAGCTGGAGGAACCGCTGCCGTTTATCACCGCCCAACATGACGCGATGCAGGCCGATGTGATGACCTGTATTACCACCTTCGGATCAGCCGGTCGCGCGGCAGCGGTGGCTCAGGCGGCATGATGATGCAGATGCAAGCGCTGATCTTTGACTGCGACGGCGTGCTGGTCGATACCGAACGCGACGGGCACCGGGTGGCGTTTAATCAGGCATTTGCCGCTTTGGGGATTGATCGTCACTGGTCGGTCGAACGCTATGCCGCATTGCTGCACACCGCTGGCGGCAAGGAACGGATGACCCGCGATTTCAACGAGGTCGGCTGGCCGGTGGCAGAGGCAGACCGCAAGGCGCTGATCCAGTCTTTACATCTGCGCAAGACCGATCTGTTCATGGAGCTGATTGCGGCGGGTGGCCTGCCGCTGCGCCCCGGCGTGGCCCGGATGGTGGATGAGGCGATTGCCGCGGGCTTGCCAGTTGCGGTGTGCTCCACGTCGAACGAACGCGCGGTGCAAACGGTGATCGACACGATGCTGGGCGCTGCACGCGCGCGCCATATCAGGCTGTTTGCTGGCGATATGGTAGCGGCGAAAAAACCCGATCCTGCGATCTATAGCCTTGCCGCCACGACCCTTAAGCTCGACCCCGCCGCCTGTGTCGTAATCGAGGACAGCCATATCGGCCTGACCGCCGCACGCGCCGCCGGAATGCGCTGCATCGTCACCAAATCGGCCTACACGGCGGAGGAAGATTTCACCGGCGCTGACCGCATCGTCGCCAATCTTGATGCCGGCATCGACCTGACCCTTTGCAAATCCCTGATATCACCGGAGAATCCCATGAACTTGACCGTCATCGCCTCGCTGAAAGCCAAACCCGGCAAAGAGGCCGCGCTGTTCGCCGCCCTGTCGGCGCTCGTTGCCCCCACCCGCGCCGAAAAAGGCTGCATCCTGTATGAAATGCACCGCAGCCACGAAAACCCCGGCTGGTTCATCTTCAACGAATTGTGGGAAACCCGCCCCATTTGGGATGCGCACATGGTCACCCCGCATCTGACCGCATTCAGCGCCATGCAGGATGATCTGGTCGAGTCGTGGGAGCTGTTTTCGGGGGAGAAAGCGGCATGAAGATCACCTTCTACGCCCATGCAAGTTTCCGGCTGGAGGCTGACGGCCTGACTGTCATCACCGACCCTTACACGCCCGGCAGGTCCAAGTTCGACCCGATCAACGAACCCGCCGACATCGTGTTGATGAGCTCGGCCACCGATGATTTCCATTCGGACCCCAGCCATGTGCAAGGCAACCCCGCGGTCGTGAACACCCTGCACCTGCCACCCGAGGGCCGCACAGTTAAGGGGCTCAAGGTCAAATCCTACCCCGCCACCGAAAGCCTGACTTTCGACTACCAGTCAGAATTTGGCCGCGACCCGGATGCTAACGCACTTTATCATTTCAGCCTTGGTGGCCTGCGGTTTCTGCATATGGGCGACATTGGCACCGCCGTGCCGCAGGGCCATCTGGACGCCTTGAAAGGTCAGGTCGATGTGCTGCTGGCACTGACCGGCGAACATGCCACCATCTCCCTGAAGGATCTGGACGATGCCATCGACCAGATCGGCCCCCGCGCCGTGATCCCGATGCATTATTTCAGCGCCAAGGGTGTGTTGAAGATCGAACCGGTCGAGATTTTCACCGCCCGTCTGCCCAAGGACCGCGTGACTTGGGTCGACGCCACCAGCATGACCCTGACGCCGGACATGCTGCCTCCGGTTGGTCGGCCGCCGCATATCTATGTGCTGGAGCAATCACGCTGAACGCCCCCTATCAGCATAACATGCGCCTCTTGGCGCACAGCGATCAGGGCGGGCGGCCTGACGGGGTGCAACTGATGGTGCATCGGGGATATGGCTATGTCGGTCATATCTTCTCAAAGGGGTTCAGCATCATCGACCTGGGCGATGTCCTGAACCCCCGGCCCGTCGCCTATGTTCCTGCTCCGCCGAATACCTGGTGCCTGCACCTGCAAACCCATGACGACCTGCTGCTGGTGATCCACAACAAGGACATGTTCGCGCAGTCCGACATGGGCGATGAAAAGGCCTATTACAAAGGCGGCGTCAGCCATCATGCGGGCGGGACCC
>JAYTQA010000193.1:0-4118 GCA_043746955.1 bacterium
TCAACGTACCGTTCCTGACAATCATGGCCCGCGACATGCCCTATATCGGGCGCGGCTAAAGCCCACCGGACAAAAGCCTGCCTGGGTTTGCCCAGCCGATTAGCGGCCGAACTTTACCGGCGATCAAACCGGTGGCGGAACACATCGACCGCCGCCTGCAACACATAGTAAAACGCCAGGCTGCCACTGACCAGCAAAGCCGTCGTCATGACTTCCGTAACCGACATGGTGGGATCCTCCTTGAAGGCATTTCAGCAACAGAATGCGGCGATTGTGTGACGAACCGAAACAATGTCAGCACCAACCAGCGCCTCCCTAGTGCCGCACTGCGGCGCTGCCGACAAGCTGCGCCAAATGTGTTACCAAAGGATGAGCAGATTACCGCCAAAGCAACCTCCGCCGAAAATTCCGGTCCCCAGCAACTCAGCTCTTAAAATCCGTCCCACTTCCGGTTTATGCTGATCCGGAAATCCCTTGGACCCGCATGCCATGCCCCCGATCCAGCCAGTCTGCACTCTTCCCGCCTTCACCAACCCCGGCCGGTTCTGGCGCGGCAATCTGCACACCCATTCGACCAGATCCGACGGGATCTTGCCACCCGAGGAGGTCTGCCGCCGCTACCGGGCCCAAGGCTATGATTTCTTAGCCCTGACCGACCATTTCGTCGGCCGCTACTTCTATCCGATCACCGACACTTTAGCCTTTCGCCGCAATGACTTCACCACGATCCTTGGTGCTGAACTCCACTCCGGTGCGCTGGCGAACGGCGAGGTGTGGCACATCCTCGCCGTCGGTCTGCCGCCCGATTTCGCGCCGTCCCATTCGCCCAGCTTTCTGCCGGTTGACGGTCAGGAATCCGGCCCCCAAATCGCTGCCCGCGCCGTCGCCGCCGGGGCTTTTGTCGCCATCGCCCACCCGCAATGGTCCGGTCTGACGCTGGAGGATGCCCGCGCCATCACCGCCGCCCATGCGGTTGAAATCTATAACCACGGCTGTGCAATCGGCTCCGACCGCCCCGATGGCTTCGCTTTGGCCGACCAGCTTTTGACCGAAGGTCGCGCCCTGACCCTGATCGCCACCGACGACGCCCATTTCTCCGAGCCTGACCATTTCGGCGGCTGGGTGATGGTCAAAGCCACCGAAAACACCCCCGAAGCCCTGCTTAACGCCTTGAAATCCGGCGCTTTTTACAGCAGCCAGGGCCCCGAACTGCGCGACGTGCGCATTGAGGATGGCCATCTGATCGTCGAATGCTCCGCCGCAGCCTCGATCATCGCGATCGGCTGGGGCACCGGGGCGAAAGCCGTCCATGGCGCGTCGCTCACCCGCGCCGCAGTCCCCTTGGAGCGTCTGAACAACTCGCCCTGGGTCCGCGCTGCCGTGATCGACGCCGCAGGCAAACGCGCCTGGTCCAACCCGATCTGGACCGGGGCAGACGCGAAAAACCCGCGCGTCGCATAACCGCTAGGACTTGCCCTCCAAGCCATCCGCCGCCGCCGCAGATGCCCCCGGGATCCGCATCTCGAACACCTCGGTCACGGAAGTATAGTCATAATATCCCAACCGGGCGAGCGGCCGGATCATGGCAATATCCAGCTTGCCATCCGGTCTAATCACCTGATCCGCCACGTGAATCCGCATCACCTCGCCAAAGACCACATCAACCCAGCCATGCGCCGAATTGCCGCGCAGCCGGGTGGTCTGCAGATACCGGCACTCAAAATGCGCGGGACTTTCCGCGACCCTCGGCCCCGGTGCTTCGATGCAGGCGGCCTTGGTCACCCCGGCCTTTTCGAACTCATCCACCCCGTCCGGCCATTCCATCGCCGAGATATTGACCGCCTCGCGCAAGGCATAGGTCGCCATGTTCCAGACAAACCAGCCGGTTTCTTCGGCATTCACCACCGAATGTTTGCGCCGCCCGTCCGCATAGGGGTTGGCCGCAAACATCACCATAGGTGGGTCAAACGACAGGTTCTGCCACTGGCTATAGGGGGCGAGGTTGGTTTGCCCCTTGGCATCGACCGTCGAAAGCCAGCCGATCGGCCGCGGCACCGTGCAGGATTTGAACGGCGAATAGGGCAGCGGGCAGGCCTCCCGGCCCGGCGCGTAATGCATGGTTTTCTCCATCATGCCATAGGGTTGGCGTCCGTTGTTAATGTTAGCGCGGGGCAGGGTGCCCGTCCAGATGGCTCACAGAACCGCTAGAGCACCGTCGAAAGCCGGTAACCCGGCGCATGGACCAGCCGCACCCAGGTGATCGGCGCATCGGGCGACCAGGTGCAGCGTTCGGTCACAAACACCGCCGTCCCCTCCGGCACCGCGAGTGCGGCCGCCTCCTCGAGGCCAGCACTTTCGGCAGAAAATCCGATGTCGCCGGTGGCATAGGTTAGATTGGCCACCAGCCATTCATTGGGGCTGATCACCGCAAAGTCCGGCATCGGGTCGGGCAGAAGATCGCGGTTCAACCACCGGTTTTCAAACACAAATGGCCGACCAGAGGCGAGGTGCAGCGTCTGCAAATGGACCATTTGCCCACCTGAAAACCCCAACCGCGCCGCGACCGGGACCGGCGGCCGGGTGATTTCCAACCGGAGCAGCCGCAGCCCATAGCTCTCGCCCCGCGCCTCGACCTCGGCCCTGATCACCGGAATATCAAAGCTGGCCTTGCGAACCGGCAGCGCCACAATCCGCGTCCCGGCCTTGCGCCGCCGTTCGACCACGCCGGATCGGGCAAGCTCGCTCAGCGCCCGGTTCACCGTCGCCCGAGCCACACCAAACTCTGCCGCGAGCGCCGCTTCGCTCGGAATTGTCTGGCCCGGCAACCACTTACGCGACCTAATTCGTGCGAGAACTTCAGCCCGGATCGCCTCCCAACCCGCCATCACACAGCCTCAGCCAGCCGCGCCATGACCCGGCCAAACCGCGCCCGCACCGCACCCCGCGCCACATGCCGGCCGTCTTGCACGATATGCCGCCCCGCCGACCACAGATGCTGCACCATCCGGTCGTCACCGGCAAACGCGAATGTGTCCAAGACCCGGTCGCCCCTCCGCCCCGCCAGGTCCGGGCCCGAGCAATCCAAGGCCACCAAATCCGCCCATTTGCCGACCGCAATCGCCCCCGAATCGCGTCCCCCCGCCTGCGCGCCGCCCTTGGTCATCGCCTCAAAAATCACCCGCCCGACCGAGCGTTCGTCCGCCAGAACCGCCCGCGCCTTCAGACCAAGCCGTTGAGAATACTCCAAAATCCGGATTTCTTCACTTAAGGAAATTCGCACATTGCTGTCCGACCCGATCCCAAACCTGCCCCCGAAAGCCAAATAGCTTGCCGCGTCAAATATCCCGTCGCCAAGGTTGGCCTCGGTGATCGGACACAGGCCGGCCACCGCCCCGCTGGCCGCCAAAGCCCGGGTCTCCGCAGCAACCATCTGGGTGGCATGGATCAGACACCAGCGCTGATCGACCGGCGCATGGCTCAAAAGCCAGTCCACCGGCCTCTGCCCGGTAAACGCCAAAACCTCATCGACTTCAGCCACTTGCTCGGCGACGTGAATGTGGATCGGCCCCGCCTGCATCGCCTCCGCCATCGCCAAACTGGCAGCCGACACCGCCCGCAACGAATGCGGCGCCAACCCCAGCACCGCATCCGCTGGCAACTGGCCCAAATGTCGCTCGGCCCCCGCCATCAGCTTGGAAAATCCGTCCAGATCATTGCCAAACCGCAACTGGCCGCCGGTCAGAGCCCGCCCGTCACAGCCGCCCTGTTCATATAACACCGGCAGCAAAGTCAGCCCCAGCCCAGTCGCCTGACTGGCCGCACAAATCCGCCCGGCCATTTCGGCCCGGTCACTGTAAGAAACTCCGCCAAGTCCATGATGCAGATAGTGAAACTCCGTTATCGCCCCGTAGCCCGCCTCGGCCATTTCGACCATCACCTGGGCTGCAATCGCCTCGACATCGTCCGGGCCAAGTTGGTGCAGAAACCGATACATCAGGCTGCGCCAGGTCCAGAAATTGTCCTGCCCGGCACTGCGATACTCGGTCAGCCCGGCCATTGCGCGCTGAAAGCTGTGGCTGTGCAGGTTGACCGGCGCGGGCAAGAGGACATCCACCTTG
>JAYTQA010000194.1:0-4113 GCA_043746955.1 bacterium
ATCATCGGAAAGGCCAGAACGAAGCCGCCCCACATCGCGATTTTGAGGGTGACAAAGAAGCCCTCCTGCACTTTCAGCAGGATGAATTCGCATTCCTGATGCCGGGCCGCCAAGGCGTTGCACATCGGCTTGGACAGGAAGGCAAAGATATATTGCCAGAAGATGTAGCAGACAAAGAACGCGACCACATAGGCCGCAATCGCGTAAAGGATGCGGTTGCGCAATTCCTTCAGATGCTCAATCAGCGGGGCGGCGCTGGTCTCCATGTCATCGGTCTGGGTCATGCGAGATCCGCCTTGCTTCTGGCCTTGCGCGGGGCTTTTGCCGGCAGTGCTACCGCCACAGGCTCTGCCGCAGCAACTGCCTTGACCGGGGTTTTGCGCTTGCGGGGCGTGGGTTTGGCCGCAGGCACCGCCACAGCCGTCAGCGCCGGGCCAGTAACTGCGGCAGAAACCGCGGCTGCGACCGGGCCAGAAACCGGGGGCGTGACCGGCGCACCGGCTATCGGAGCCAGATAGGTCCCCGCCTCAATCGCCTTCAGCTTGGCGGTCTGCTCGGCCAGAACCTGCGCCCGCAGCGCCTGCTTGTCGTACAAAGCCTGGGTCGCCGGGCCGTGGATGGTGTTTTCCGGGGCAACCTCGGCCACCGGTGCGGCATGGGCGGCCAGATCATCCTCGGCCTCTGCCGCATCATCCGCCGCCGAGCGGGCCGCCCCATTGGCCGCCGAATGGGCCGCCGAACTGTCCGCCGCATTGGCCGCCCCATTGGCCACCGGGTCAACCACCGCCCCAGCCTCAGGCGTTGCCGGCATCGGCGGCGGCGCCAGACTGCGGGCGGGCATCGTGGGTGCCGACACCGATTTCAGCGGATCCCACTTTTCGAACTTGCTGGCCGCGTCCTTGACCGCATCCAGCCCCAGCGACCTGGCCGAAGTCATGCCCTTCAAATCGGTGGCGACGTCCTTGACGCCGGTGTCCTTGGCGGCCTGCTCCATCGCGCGGGAAAACTCGCGGCTCATCTGGCGCAGCTTGGCGGTGAACCGGCCCAGCTGGCGGAACATTTCCGGCAAATCCTCGGGGCCGATGACAATCAGCGCCACCAGACCGATGACCATAAGCTCGGGCCAGTCGATACCAAACATCTTGCTTCAGCCCTATCTTGCGCCAGATTGAATCGAGATCAGGCCCGGTCTTTGACTTCAACCGGGGTGACATCTTTGGCGACCGCCGGCACATCGGTAGCCACCGGTGCGGCCCCCGAAGCGGCCACCGTAGCAGCCTCGGCGGCGGCTTTGTCGATCTCAGACTGCTCGGTCGCAATCCCCTTCTTGAAGGCAGAGATCCCCTTGCCGACCTCGCCCATCAGGGACGAAACCTTGCCCTTGCCGAACAAGACCAGAACCACCACGGCAATCACCAGAAGCTGAATCGGCCCCATTGCATGCATGACAAATCCTCCCAAATGCCGCAGAGCGCGGCGTTGATCGGTCGACAAAGCGCCAAGCCGCCCGCCACCGCAAGCAGACATTCGGGTCAGCGCCGCGCACCGCTTGGCTTTTACCGCCGTTACTGACATAATCCTGTCAGTAAGCCCCAAACCCCTGCCCGAAACCGATGCCCGAATCCATGCCCCAAACCGATGCCGCGTTCTGACCGCCTGTTCGACCTGATCCAGACCCTGCGCGATGGCCGGCTGCACCGCGCCGCGGATCTGGCGGCGGCGATGGGGGTGTCGGTCCGGTCGATCTGGCGCGATATGGCGGTGCTTGCCGCCTCGGGCATGCCGGTCGAGGGTGAGCGGGGCGTCGGCTACATCCTGCGCGCGCCCTTGACCTTGCCGCCGATGATGCTGACCCCGGCCGAAATGCTGGCGCTGCACCAGGGCGTCCGGCTGGTGGCCGAGGGGTCGGATGCCGCCCTCGCAAGCGCCGCCCGCAGCCTGGCCGGCAAAATCGCCACCGTGGCCCCGGCACCCGGTGGCGACGATCTGTTCACCCCTCGTCTGGCCGACCCGGTGCGTGCCAGCCCGCAACTGCCGCAACTGCGCAAAGCGGTCAGGCTGGGCGAGCGTCTGACCGTGGCCGTGCTCGATGCGCAAGGCCAGTTGACCCAACGCGACATTTGGCCGCTGTCACTGTCCCTGAGCGATGCTCACTGGACGCTCGGGGCCTGGTGCGAGACCAAGGCCGGGTTTGCAACCTTCCGCCTTGACCGCTTGCTGGACGTGGTGCCGCGCGGCGACACTTTCCCGCGCGAGGTTGGCAAACGGCTGGCCGATTACCGCAAATGGCTGGCAGCAGATGCCTGACGCCTTGTCTTTTGGTAGAGACGCAAGCAAGACCAAAGAAAGACCGAAAAAAGACCCGAGATTTCCGAAAAACCCATCACCGGCGGCAGGTTAAACCGGGAACACAAAACAGCGGTCGCGGCGGATCATCAGCCACAAAGCGGTGCCGACCTTGGGCAGAAACACCCCCGGCACCGCAGCGGTCAAGGGCGAGCCGTCAAACTCCATCTTGAACTCCACCAGGCTTTCATGGCCCAAAAATCGCGCCCGGCTGACCACACCGCGCGCGGCCGTCCCGTCCTGCGGGGTGGGATTTGGGCCGCGTCCGGCCCGGTCAAAGTCGATCTTCAGATGCTGCGGGCGGATCACGATGTCGACCGCAGCGCCTTCCGATTGGCCGGGGGTGAGGAACGCGCCGAACGGGGTATCGGTCAATGCGCCGACCGAGTTGCCCCGTATCACGTTGATATCGCTGAAGAACGCCGCAGCGGCACGGTCAACCGGGGCGTTGTAGATGTTATAGGGCGCGCCGCGCTGCACAATCGCCCCATCGCGCATCAGGGCGATTTCATCGGCCATCCGCATCGCCTCGTTTGGCTCGTGGGTGACCAGCAGCACCGCAGCACCTGCCTCTTTCAACAGGTCGAGCGTCGCATCGCGAATCCCGTCGCGCAAGCGGTTATCCAACCCGCTGAACGGCTCATCCATCAGCATCACCCGGGGCTTTGGGGCCAAGGCCCGCGCCAGAGCGACCCTTTGTTGTTCGCCGCCCGAAAGCTCATGGGGATGCTTGGCGTCAAACCCGGAAAGGTTCACCTTTTCAAGCAGTTCGCCTACTCTCTTCATGCGGGATTTGGCATCACCGCGCAGGCCGAAGGCGACATTTCCGGCGACGGTCAGATGCGGAAACAGCGCGAAATCCTGAAACATCAACCCCACACCCCGCGCCTCCGGCGGCAGGTTGCGACCGGGGCCAAAGACCGGCGCGCCGTCGATCAGGATGACGCCCTGATCCGGGCTTTCCACCCCGGCGATCATCCGGAGCGTGGTGGATTTGCCGCAGCCCGATGGCCCCAGCAGGCAGGTCACCTGCCCCGCCTCGACCACCAAAGACAGGTCGGCCACCACCTTGCGCCCGCCATAACTCCGCGTCAGCGATTGCACTTCAAGGCGCGGGGCGGCAGCAGGGCTCGCAATCATTGGCACAGGAAATTCCCAATGGTTTTCATCGGAAAAACCCCTATCAGCCCAAGCTTAGCCCCGCAAGCGCCCTGCCCCTGCCCGAACGTCAGCGCCAACAAACCATGGATTAACTTCGCCCGCTTAACCACTGATCCCAAAAGACAATCCCGCCCCTAGCGCGCCAGAACCAGTTCGGCTTTCAAGCCGCCCAAAGCCTCGCTGACCCCCAGCCGCAGGGTGCCGCCATGGGTGCGGGCGATGTCGGCGGCAATCGACAGACCAAGGCCGACGCCGCCGCCCTTGTTCGGGTTGCGCGCCGCATCGAGCCGGATGAACGGCAGCATCGCGTCTTCACGCTGCACTTCCGGAATCCCCGGCCCGTTATCCTCGACCACCAGTTTCAGGCTGCGGTCGGTCAGCGCAAAACCGATCTCCGCCCGGCTGCCATAGCGCACCGCGTTGCCCAAAAGGTTGTCCAGCGCGCGCGCCACCGCTTGGGGCCGCAGCCGCACCCACCCCGCCCCGGTGCAACTGGCCAAAGTCACCGCCAACCCGCCGCGCCGGGCCTTGTCCACCACTTGCGCCACCAATGCCGCCGGATCAACCAGCTCTGCCGTCTCCATCGCATCGCCGCGCGCGAAGGCC
>JAYTQA010000195.1:0-10927 GCA_043746955.1 bacterium
TGGGCGTTTGACACAGCCACCAGATCGGCGGGGTTGATGCCAAGCCGGGCGGCATCGGCCGGGTGCAGTTCCACGAAGGGTTCCGCCAGATGCTGGTTCAGGCGCGGCGATTTGGCACTGCGGGTCATGGTGTGCCACTGGTCGCGGATCCGCCCGGTGTTGAGGCGGAATGGTGCAGCCTTGGTCAAAGCGGCGGGCAGTTGCGGCGTGATGGGCCACATCCGCGCCCGCCCGTCCGGGGTGTGGAACTGCCCGCGCCCAAAGAACCGGCCACCTTTCTGGCGGGCGTTCTGCGGCCAGGTGAACGGGGTCAGGTTGGCGTAACCCTCGTCGCTCAGGCTGGCGAGGTCGGAAATGTCAAAGTCGCTGCCAAGCCCGCCTGCGACACCGGAAAGGGCGGCATATTCCCGAAAGATTGCGGCGGCATTCGGCCAGCCGAAGGCCGGAGCAAAGCCCATCCGCCTGGCCACATCCGCCAGAATCCGCCAATCGTCGCGGGTGTGACCCGGTGCTGGCAGAACCCGGCGCTGGCGGCTGATCGTGCGGTCAGAATTGGTGACCGTGCCGGCTTTCTCGCCCCAGGCGGTGGCGGGCAGCAGCACATGGGCCAGGCGGGCGGTATCGGTTTGGCCGGTCACATCCTGCACCACCACAAACGGGCAGGCGCGCAGGGCTGCGGCCACCGCATCGGCATCGGGCATCGAAACCACGGGATTGGTGTGGATGATCCAGATCGCCTTGATCCGGCCATCAGCCACTGCGCGGAACATATCCACCGCCTTCAGACCCGGTTTATCGGCCATCGCCGGGCTGGCCCAGAAGCCTTGCACGGCGTCCCGGTGGCTTTGGTTTTCAATTTCCAGATGGCAGGCGAGCATGTTGGCCATGCCGCCGACCTCGCGCCCGCCCATCGCATTGGGCTGGCCGGTCACAGAAAACGGCCCCATGCCGGGGCGGCCGATCCGCCCGGTCGCGAGGTGACAGTTGAGGATGGAATTGACCTTGTCGCTCCCGGTCGCCGATTGGTTCACACCTTGGGAATAGACCGTGACGACTTTTTCCGAACCGATCCACAGCGCACAAAACGCCGCCAGCGTCGTGGGATGAAGGCCAGTGAGCTGGGGGTCAGAGACAATGGCTGCAGCCAGCGCCGCCTCAAAACCCGCAACATGGGACAGGTAGGTCTGGTTCACCGCACCGGCCTGTTCGATCGCCAACAGAAGCGCGTTGAACAGAGCGGCGTCCGACCCCGGAGCAATCGCCAGATGCAGGTCGGCAATGTCACAGGTGGCGGTGCGGCGCGGGTCGATCACCACGACCCTCAGCGCGGGCCGGGCAGCTTTGGCGGCGGCAAGGCGCTGGTACAGCACCGGATGGCACCACGCGAGGTTGGACCCGGTCAGCACCACCAGATCGGCCAGTTCCAAATCCTCATAGAGCCCCGGCACGGTGTCGGTGCCAAAGGCGCGCCGGTGCCCCGCCACCGAGGATGCCATGCAAAGCCGTGAGTTCGTGTCGATATTCGCCGTCCCGATGAACCCCTTCATCAACTTGTTGGCGACATAGTAATCTTCGGTCAGCATCTGACCCGAGACATAGAGCGCCACCGCATCGGCCCCATGTTCGGCAATGACCTTGGTAAACCGCCGCGCGACCAGGTTCAGGGCGTCATCCCAGCCGACCTCCTGACCAAAAACCCGCGGTGCCAGCAGCCGGTCTTCCAAACCCACGGTTTCGCCCAAAGCGCTGCCCTTGGAACAAAGCCGCCCGGTGTTGGCCGGATGGTCAGGGTCGCCCTTGACCGACAGCCCGCCCGCGCCGTCCGGAGTGGCCAGCACCCCGCAGCCCACCCCGCAATAGGGGCAGGTCGTGCGCACCGGGGTGCGGGTCATCATGCCGCAACCCGCCGGGCCAGACGCTTGACGTTCAACAGGATGCGGCCCGCTTCAACGCGCACGGGATAGGTCGCAACTGCGCCCACGTCCGCGCCCCGCGCCATCCCGGTTTCCAGCGAGAACACCCAGGCATGCAGCGGACAGGTCACCGATAGCCCGTGCACGATGCCTTCCGACAAAGGCCCGCCTTTGTGGGGGCAGTGGTCGCTCATCGCAAAGATCCGATCCTGCGCCGTGCGAAACACCGCCACACAGCCGGCGGCGGTTTTCACCACCCGCGCGCCTTGGCGGGGAATATCGTCCAGCGCGCCGATGTTGAGCCAGTTTTCGGTCGGCCAATTTTCGGTGGGCCAGTCTTCGGTGGGCCAGTCTTCGGTGGGCCAGTTTTCGGTGGGCGAGTGTTCGTTGGGCCAGTTCTCGGTGGGCCAGTTCTCGGTGGGCCAGCTCATTCCGCAGCCTCCAGCGTCAGGTCGGCCGTCGGCAACCATTTTGCCCGCTCAGCAGGTTGGGCATGTTCGGCCCACGGGTCTTTCTGGTAGATGGTCTGGCTGAGCCGGAACCGGTCATAAAGCGCGCGGCGGTTGGCCGGATCGGCGATCTGCTGCTGGCACCAGTCCAGCCCGACCTTGGCCACCCATTTATAAATCCGGTGCAGATAGCGCGCGTTTTCGCGGTACAGTTGGACAAAGGCCGCGACGGTTTCCAGCACCTCGGCTTCGGTTGCGAGCTTGCACAAGGGTTCGGTTTGCTTGACATCCATGCCGGCCGCCCCCGCCACGCTGATCTCGTAGCCACTGTCCACACAGACCACGCCCACGTCCTTGCAGGTCGCCTCAGCACAGTTGCGCGGGCAGCCGGAGACGCCGAGTTTCACTTTGGCGGGCGTCCACGATCCCCACAGCAGCTTTTCCAGCCTGATGCCCAGCCCAGTGGAATCCTGGGTGCCAAAGCGACAGAATTCGGTGCCGACGCAGGTTTTCACGGTGCGCAGGCCCTTGGAGTAGGCGTGGCCCGACACCAGCCCCGCGCCATTCAGATCGGCCCAGATCGCAGGCAGATCCGCCTTGCGCACCCCAAGAAGGTCGATCCGCTGACCGCCGGTCACCTTCACCATCGGCACCTGATACTTGTCGGCAGCATCGGCGATGGCGCGCAACTCGGCGGGCGTTGTAACGCCACCCCACATGCGCGGAACCACCGAAAAGGTGCCGTCTTTCTGAATGTTGGCGTGGTTGCGTTCATTGACAAAGCGGCTCTGGCGGTCGTCTTTATACTCGGTCGGCCAGTCGGCGATCAGGTAGTAATTCAGCGCCGGACGGCAGGAGGCACAGCCGCCCGCAGTTTTCCAGCCGAGTTGCTGCATCACCGCCGGAATGCTTTTCAACGCCCCGGCCCTGATCAGCCGCCGCACATCTTCATGGGTGTGGTCGGTGCATTTGCACATGGCGGGATTGGCGTTGGCCGTGAAGCGGTCGCCCAAGGTCAAGGCCATCAGCTGTTCCACCAGCCCGGTGCAGGTGCCGCAGGAGGAACTGGCCTTGGTCGAGGCCCGCACCGTGTCCAAAGTCGTGGCACCGCCCTGAATGGCCGTGACAATCTTGCCTTTGCAGACGCCGTTACAGCCGCAAATCTCCGCATCAAGCGGCAAGGCTGCAACGGCCGCCAAAGGGTCCGCTTGGGCACCCCCCGCAAAGGCCGGTCCGAAGATCAGCGTATCGCGCATGACCGAGATATCGGTGCCGTCTTTGATCTGGGAAAAGAACCAGTTGCCGTCGGCGGTATCGCCGTACAGGACGGCACCCAGCAGGCGGTCGCCTTCGATGACGAGGCGTTTGTAGATGCCCCGGCCCGGATCGCGGAACACGATATCCTCGCGCCCCGGCCCGTCAGCAAAGTCGCCAGCGCTGAACAATTCGACGCCGGTGACTTTCAGCTTGGTCGCGGTCTGCACCGGGCGGAAGGCGGACGCTTGGCCCGCCAACGCCAAGGACAGCACCTTGGCTTGGTCATAAAGCGGGGCCACCAGACCGAAGAGTTGCTTGTTATGCTCCACACATTCCCCCAGCGCATAGATCGCCGGGTCCGAAGTCGTCATCTGGTCGTCGACCGTGATACCGCGCCCGACCTCCAGATGCGCGTCATTGGCAAGGCGCACCTCGGGGTGGATGCCGACGGCCATGCAGACCAGATCGGCAGGATAGACCGTGCCATCGTCCAGCAAGACCGCATCGACCTTGGCATGGCCAAGAATGGCTTTGGTGGCCCCCTTGCAATGCACCGTGATGCCCCGGCGTTCGAGGTCTTTTTGCAGCAGGTACCCGGCGGAGGGGTCGAGTTGCCGCTCCATCAGGTGGCCCATGATGTGAATGACGACCACTTCGGCGCCGCGCGCAGCCATGCCTGCGGCAGCTTCCAGCCCCAGCAAACCGCCGCCGATGACCACGGCTTTCGCGCCGGGTTTGGCCACGGCAATCATCGCATTGGTGTCTTCAAGGTCGCGGTAAGTCACCACGCCCGGCAAGTCTTTGCCCTGGACCGGCAGGATGAACGGGGCGGAACCGGTGGCCAGCACCAGCTTGTCATAAGGGGTTTCACCCTTGGCGGTGAGAACGACCTTGCGTGCGCGGTCGATCTTGACGACAGCCTCGCCAAAGCGGGTGGTGACGCCCTGTGCGCTATACCAATCGTCGTCGTGTGTGACGATCTGGGCGTAAGTCTTTTCGCCCGACAGAACCGGTGACAGCATCAGCCGGTTGTAATTGCCGCGCGGTTCGGCGTTGAACAGGGTGACGTCATAGGCAGCGGGGGCCGCCTCAAACAGGGCTTCCAGCATCCGGCCGGAGGCCATGCCCGCCCCGATGATCACGAGCTTCTGGGTCATTTCAGACCTCCGGTTAAGGCACCGCTAACCATCGCCGGAATAGGCTGCCGGGCACGGAGTTTGAGTGGGATGAGGCAAAGGACGCGGCCAATCTGGCGAAACACGGGGTTTCGTTGGGCGAGGCGGTGCGGTTGGATTGGGAGAGGGGCGCTGAAAAGGTCGATGGCCGCAACGATTATGGCGAAATCCGCGTGATCCGCTATGCCGCCCTCGATGGTCGGATGCATGTCTGCGCCTACACCTTGCGAAACAACATTCGCCGTATCATTTCGTTGAGAAAAGCCAACGAACGTGAGAAGATGAAGCATGGCACATAAAGACCTTCCCCCGCTAACCGACGCCGATGGCGAAGTCCGTGAAATCACGGCCGAGGATTTTGTCTGGTTTGTCGAAACGTCCGACTTTCCCAACCATGACGCCGCATATGCTTTCATGCTGCGGCGTGAGGAATTGTTCCGGGCGGCAGAAGCTGCCGGGTTCGAGCGTGACATTTTTCTGCCATTCCAGCCCTCAAAGCCCGGCTTCGAAGACAGGTTGCGTGCGGTGCTGGAAACCCTTCTGGAAGCGACCAAGTCACCGGCCCGCCACGCCGCTGAATAACCCATCATGCGGCCTCCTTCTTGGTGGTGCCGTGCGCGTAGTCCTCTAGAAAGCCCATGATTTCGGCGCGGTATCGGTAGTAATCCGGGTGGTTCAGCAGATCACGCCGGGTGCGCGGGCGGGGCAGTTTGACCTCGGTGATGCGGCCGACGGTGGCGCGGGGGCCGTTGGTCATCATCACCACGCGGTCGGCCAGAAGGATCGCTTCATCAACGTCGTGGGTGACGCAAACTGCGGTGACCTCGGTGCGGCTCCACACCTCCATCAGCACCTCTTGCAACTCCCACCGGGTCAGGCTGTCGAGCATGCCGAACGGTTCATCCAGCAGCAGCAGTTTCGGCGACAGGGCAAAGGCGCGGGCAATCCCGACCCGCTGGCGCATCCCGTTCGACATATCTGACGCCATCCGGTCCATCGCATCGGCCAAACCCACCCGCTCCAGATAATATTCCACCACCTCTTGCCGTTCGGCCTGGCTGGCTTTGGGGTAAACCTTGTCGACGCCGATCGCGACGTTCTGCTTGGCGGTCAGCCAGGGGAACAGGTTGGGCGACTGAAACACCACGGCGCGTTCGGGGTCCGCCCCCTCCACATGCAAACCGTCCAGTGTGATCGCCCCTTTGGAGATGCTGTTTAGCCCGGCCGTCATCGACAGCACGGTGGATTTGCCGCAGCCGGAATGGCCGATCAGGCTGACGAATTCGCCCCGCTTCAGGGTCAGGTTGAAATCCTCCACCACGGTCAAGGGCCCTTGCGGCGTGTCGTAGACCTTGTGCAGTTGCGAATAATGCAGATAGCGCGATTCAAGCGGCGACGCGGCGGCACGCTTGTAGGCACCCGGCAAAGCATGGCGCGGGGTGATCGCCGGCAGCAGCCGGGTTTCCGGCAGTTTGGACTGGATGCCGACGTCCATCAGATAGGCGGTCACGTCGGCGCGCAGGGTTTTGAAGCTGGCGTCGTCGTTCAGCACCGCGCGGTCACGCGGGCGGGGCAATGCCACCGGAAAGGCCGCGCCCAAGGTGCCATCGGGGTTGAGGCAGATGATCCGGTCGGCCAGGATCAGCGCCTCGTCCACGTCATTGGTGATCATCACGGCGGTGCGGCGGTCAGCGCGCCAGATCGCCTCAATCTCGGTGGCGACGTTGGCGCGGGTCAGGGCATCCAACGCGGACAGGGGTTCGTCCATCAGCAGAACTTCGGGCCGCATGGCAAGAGCACGGGCGACCGCGACGCGCTGGCGCATGCCGCCGGACAATTCTGCCGGATGGCGTGCGGCGGCATGGGTCAGGCCAACCATCTGGATGTAGCGGGTCACTTCCGCCTCGCGTTCGGCCTTGGTGCCTTTGTGGGTGGCGTCAACCGCCAGCCGGATGTTGCCCGCCACGGTCAGCCACGGCATCAGGGCGTAAGATTGAAAAACCAGGCCGCGGTCGGGCCCCGGGCCAGTGACGGGCGCACCTTTGAACCGCACCTCGCCACTATCGGGCAAAGTCAGGCCGGCCATCAGGTTCATCAGTGTGGTTTTGCCCGATCCGGAAAAGCCGAGCAGGACCAGAAACTCGCCGTCCTCAACCTGCAAAGACAGATCACGCAGCACGCGCTGTTCGCCGTAGCCTTTGGAAACGTTGGAAAATTCCAGAATGCCCATCATGTCACCGGTTGTTGGTAAAGGTGAACAGCGATTGCAGCGCGAACATCACCCGGTCGAGCGCAAAGCCGATGATCCCGATGGTCAGCACGGCGACCATGATCCGCGCGAGGCTGTCCTGCGAGCCGTTCTGGAACTCGTCCCAGACGAATTTGCCAAGGCCGGGGTTCTGCGCGAGCATTTCAGCCGCGATCAGCACCATCCAGCCCACCCCCAAAGACAGCCTGAGGCCGGTGAAGATCAAGGGCAGGGCCGAGGGCAGGACCAGTTTGGTGATCCGGGTCCAGAGGCCCAGCTTCAGAACCCGACCCACGTTCACCAGATCTTTGTCAATCGACGCCACGCCCAAGGCGGTGTTGATCAATGTCGGCCACATCGAACACAAGGTCACCGTGACGGCAGAGACGAGGAAGCTTTTGGGCAATCCGCCCTCGCCCACCGTCGCAGAAATCACCATCGTGACGATCGGCAGCCAGGCCAGTGGCGACACCGGTTTGAAGATTTGCACCAAGGGGTTGAGGGCGGCATTGGCGGTCGGCGACAGGCCGGACAGGATGCCCAAAGGCACCGCGACCAAGGTGCCGATCAGAAAGCCCAGGAACACGGTTTTGATCGAAGTGAGGATCTGGCCGGGAAAGGTTGGCTTGCCGGCGTAGACATGGTCCTTGACCTCTGCCGCCTTGCCTGCGGCCATCAGTTCGGCGTTCTTGGTGGTCTGCCGGAGGTAGAAATCCTGCGCTTTCGCAGCCTCTGCCGCCGCATCGGCGCGCAGAACACCGACCTGCTCCCAGACCTGCACCGGGCCGGGAATGGCACCAAGCGAAGTTTGCACCAGAGGCGCAAGGCTGGCCCACAGGGCGAGGAAAGCCGCAATCGCCAACATCGGAACCACGGCCAGCCGCCAGATTTCCTTGACCTGACCCCGCGGGTTGTCGCCCGCCAGAACCCGCCAGATCGGGGTCAGCCATGCGAGCCCCAGCACCCGAAACCACGGGTCGCAACGGTTGATGGTCAGGCGCAGATTGGCGCGGTTTTTCGCCTGCCTGCCGGGATTTTCTGCGGGCAGAGGTGCGGGGTCTAAAGCGGTCATCGCATGCCCCTCAGTTCACCACCGCGCCACCGGCGACGGTCTGGTTGCCCTTGAGCCCGATCGAAAGGCTGTCGATATAGGCGTTGGGTTTGGTGCCGTCATAGCTGACATGGTCGATGAAATCACTGGTCGGGTCTTTGTAGCCATCGGCGTCAAAGTCGAAATCACTGGCCTTGGCCTTGCCCTCGGCGACCAGCTCTTTGGCGGCTTCTTCATAGATGGCGGGCTTGTAGACCGACTTGGCCTGCGCGTCGTACCACGCATCGGGATGCGCTTCGGCGATCTGACCCCAGCGGCGCATCTGGGTCAGGTACCAGACGGCATCCGAATAATAGGGGAAGGTCGCATTGTAGCGAAAGAACACGTTGAAGTCGGGGGCAGGGCGCTTGTCACCCTTTTCATACTCAAACGTCCCGGTCATCGAGTTGGTCAGGATCGCCTTGTCGGCGCCGACATATTCCTTGCGCGCCAGGATATCGACCGCTTCCGCCCGGTTGGCGTTGTTGTCCGCGTCCAGCCACATGCCCGCGCGGATCAGCGCCTTGGTCAAAGCGATCATCGTGTGGGGATTGGCGGCGGCAAATTCAGCGGTGACGCCAAAGACCTTTTCGGGGCTGTTTTTCCAGATATCGGCGTTGGTCAGCAGCGGCACGCCAATGCCCTTGGCAACGGCGGCCTGGTTCCACGGCTCGCCCACGGCCTAACCGTCAATCGTGCCAGCCTCCAGGGTGGCGGGCATTTGCGGCGGCGGGGTGACCGAGATCAGAACGTCGCCGCCGACCTGACCGGTGACATCGCCGGGTTGAAAATAGCCCGGATTGATGCCACCAGCCGCCAGCCAATAGCGCAATTCGTAGTTGTGGGTGGAGACCGGGAACACCATGCCAAGGTTGAACGGCTTGCCCGTGGCGGCATAGGTTTCCAGCACCGGTTTCAGGGCAGAGGCTGCAATCGGATGGGCCGGCTTGCCGGCGTCCAGCGGGATGCCGGGTTTCATCGCGGCCCAGACCGCGTTGGAGACCGTGATGGCATTGCCGTTCAGGTCCATCGAAAACGCGGTGACCAGATGCCCCTTGGTGCCGTAGCCGATGGTGGAGGCGATCGGTTGGCCCGCCAGCATCTGCGCGCCGTCAATCTCGCCGTCCAGCACGCGGTCCAGCAGGACTTTCCAGTTGGACTGGGCTTCCAGGGTGACGGTCAGCCCTTCATCCTCGAAAAATCCCTTTTCCTTGGCGATGGCCAGCGGGGCCATGTCGGTCAGCTTGATGAAACCCAGGGTCAGTTGGTCTTTTTCCACGCCATCGGTCTTGGCAAAAGCAGCCCCGCTGAAAATTGGCGCGGCGAGGCAGGTGGTCAGCATCAAAAGGCGTGCAAGACGGATCATGTGCAGTTCCCGGTTACCCCGATCTGGGGCGGTGAAATGAAAAAAGCCGCACGGAGCCGATGCCTTTTCAGGCACGGTTCCAAGCGGCGTTGCTCGGCTTTCCCTCGGCATCGGGGGCGCGCAGTGGGACATCATTGCCCCTTGCGTTACCCATAGGCTGCACATGCTGCAGTGCGGCGTCAATCGGAATTCGCGAGAAACCGGGCTAAGATGGCGGGTATCGTCCTGACGCCCAATTATTCAGCGTAGCGGATCGGCGGGGTCGAAAATCCTTGCATCAAAAAAGCGGTCGGGCGGCAGAATCAGGCGGCCTTGTTGTGAAGGTGCGGCGGTCGGCACTGCCAACGACCCCTCGACTTTGTCCGACGCACCGGGCAATTCGGCCCCGGCCTCGCGCAGATGCTGTCGGTAAAGATCGCTGCGAAACACCGCGCGGGCCGCTTGGATCGCGGGCATTGGGTCCAGATTGTGCCGCTGCGCCAGCCGTGCGCCGATCCATGCCGCCTGACTGCGCCAAGGGAAATTGGCGGCCCCGGCGTGAAATTCGATGAAACCGGGGACATGGCGCTCCTCGCCTTGGCGTGAGATCACCAGCCGCCCGGTCAGCACCCGTTCGATCACCTCGGACGCCACGCCCAACCGCTCTGGCGTGGCCAGAAGTTCGGACGCGACGCTGAGGTTGCTTTTCTGCCCCAGCCAACGCCCGGCCCGCCAGACCGCCCGCATCAGGCGACCGGCGAGGTCGGGCTCGCTGTCGGCCCAACCGACGCGGGTGGCCAGCACCTTTTCCGGCGCTGCGGCCCAAATCGCAGAACCGGGCAGCAAAAGCACCCCGGCCCCGCTGTCCACCGCCACCGATCCGCGCGGCTCGCCGACACAGAACGCATCGATTTCGCCTGCGGCCAGCGCCTCTGCCATGCGGGGCGGCGGGACGGTGCAAATCTCCCAGCCGTCGGGCATCGGTTTGCCAAGGCCGGCAAACCAATAGCGGATCAGCTCGATATGCATGGAAAACCGCAGGGGTACGCCGATGCGCAATCGCGCCCCGGCTGCGGCGCGCAAAGCCAGCCCGGCGGCTTTTGCATCCGTGAAATCAAAGCCATGGCCCTGCGCCCGCATCTGGGTAGCCAGCGCCGTAGAGACGCCGATCACATCGCCGTTGAGGTTCAGAACCATCAGCGCCTCAAGCCGGGCCGCACGGCCGCCCAGTCCCAAAGCGCTGGCGACCGGCAAGGGGGACAGCATCTGTGCCGCCACCACCTGACCCGAGGCCAGCATATCGCGCAGCGTGGCCCAGCTTGGGGCGGCCAAAAGGGTCAGTTCCAACCCCTCCTCCGAAGCGAACCCCAAAGCCTGCGCCACAATCAGGGGTGCGGCATCGACCAGCGGCAGGAATCCCAAGGTCAGCGGCGTGGCGCTCATTTCAGCA
>JAYTQA010000196.1:0-10923 GCA_043746955.1 bacterium
CGCCCGAACATGGGCATCGGCGGCATCACACCCGCCCAGAAACTGAAAATGGCCGCGTAAGTTCTGCGAATGCACCCCGTTAAAAATGGGGGGATTACCTTGCCACCAAACGCCGCCTTCTGGCGCAGAGCGGTCAGAGCCGCGTCAAGGATCACGCTGGCGTCATCGGGGTCACAGTCGGCAATCGCGAAGCACAGGGCGGTTGCGGCCTCGGCCCGCTTGCGGTAGCCTAAATAACCGATCAACGTCCCAAACTTATCACCCCCGGTAGCGCCCGCCAGCGCGCCGGGGTTTTCGTTTTGGGGGTGAAAAGACGCGGAATCACAAGTATCAGATTTGTAACAGTTTTCATTATCGGTTCCGGTTGTTTTCTGCAAAACCCCGCCCGAACCTGCGAGGTCAACGGCAACGACGTTTCTCGGATAAACCGGATCGGCAGAAGATGTCTGACGGTTCAAGGCGGGAACGGACTGCATTACAAATAAGTTTTCTCTCAACAGTTCGGTCGTCGGAGTTGCCGCTTTGTCCTGGTGGTTTTCCGGTCCTAACTCGATTCGCGCGCCGTCCTGGGTGGTCTCCTGAATTTTGGACATTTCAGGAAACCTTGCAGGCGCGGGTATCGACCCACGCCTGGACATCTGACTCCCTCCAACCAACAAGACGCGAGCCCAGCTTGACCGACGGGGGAAATTCCCCCTCGTTCATCCAAGCATAAATAGTCGAGCGGGAGAGCCCGGTGTAAGCTTCGACTTCGGGACGACGCAGTATGCGATCCGCCATAATGGTTCCTTTCCAGCAGGCCACAGCAGGTTTGCGGTGGCTTCTGCCGGAAACTAGGAACTTATCTGTCGTCGGTCGTTGCCAGTTTATTCGCGAGTTTTCTGTCGGCTTTTCCCTGCAGTCTTCCTTCTTCCAAATGGATTTCGGAAATGGCACTCCGTTCCAGGCAGTTCCGGACACCCGAGTAGGAATTTGGAACTAGGCGAAGCTTCGCGTTTGCCGCGGCGACAACATCGCATGCTGACCGTGCTTTTGGCACTTGCTTGTTTCGGGAAGGCTCATTGTTGCGATGCAACTTTAAGTCAAACCGCTCCGCCACGGCGCCGACTGTGTAGGCGACTCTCATCACAGCATCTTCATTTTCTGGCCGACCACTTCGTCTTACATAGCGAAAAAGCAGCTTCTCAAGCGGCTTCGCTTCGTTGGGTTGATCAGGATCAAAGTATTCTGGGGCATTATCAGGTCTAAATGTCGCGGCATTTATCAAATGCTGAACTAAGTACCTCACGACTTTGGGGTCTATCCCGCGTCCCTGCTGTAGTGCCAAGTCGTATTCGTGGGCCAAATGATCGAGCAACACAGCAACCGGCGGCGGCCCTTGGCCATCCTCAAACCCTTCAAGGATTTCTGCGGCATAGTTGATCGCGTCCTCATGCGGCGCGTTTGGATGTCCACGTGACGACGTCAAAATAACGCTCCCTACGGTATGAGTTCCAAATTTGGTCGCCCCGTGCAGAAACCCGCCCAAGTAGTCATCATCGCCCGCCGCCGTTCCAACATGTCGCTGCGCTGGTAGGCCCTTGCTACTTCTGTAGCGATGTGATGTGCCAGCGCCATGTTTGCCATCTCACTCAGCGGCCCATTGCCGGAAGGTGCAACGCTGCCGGTGCGGCACAGCAGGAGGTTTACTCACCTGAACGTTCCATCTAGACCCACTCTACTGCCAGCGAACCTCGTGTCGTTGCCCGCAATGGAAATCACAGCCGCACGTCGGCCCATCACCATGTCAGCCCAGGCATCTTGGGCTCTTGCACGCTCGGGCAACTTGAGGGCCTTATTGTAAACGGCAGCGACAGCGCTAGGCTTGCTGCCCCCTGCAACGTGATTTTGAATGCGGTCGACGACACCCTCATCGATGCCAGCCTCAGCAAGTTCAGTGGCCTGAGAGCGCCGCAGGTCGTGAGTGTGCCACGGTTCGATTAGTTCGCGTCCCGCTTTCTGCCGATTTCTGGCAATGATCTCATCAAGTCGCCTTTTCGCTTTGGAGATTCCGGAAGAAGGAGTCACCCCAGTTGTCGTGAACACGAATAAACTGGTCTTAACTGCCAACGATGCAGGATCTCGACTGTCCATTTCGGAGCGCATTTTTTTTATCACAAAAAGTTCTGTCAAAGCTTCGGATGAAAGGTGGACAATGTGCGGCTTTGCATTCTTGGGCCTCGGAATAGAGTAGCGCAACTTTTCCCAGTCGAGCCATGACCATTGCATCTTCAACACGTCTGAACGGGAACGTTGCCCCGTCAAAATAAAGAGACGAAAGAGTGGTCCCCATAGCCCTTCAAGTTCATGTGTCGCTGCGTAGATTTCCTTTACTTCGTCTAAGTTCGGGCATCTCTGGCGAGGCGTCTCTTTTCCGGCTTTCTGAATGCCTGCCGACGGATTTTGCGGGGTGTATGCTCTCTGGTAGGCCCAACCAAAGAATGCTGTAAAGGCAAGTCGAACGCGGTTTGCCATGACAACCTTTCCTTCAGCGGCCTTCGCATCGACAGCCCCCTGCAGTTCTGCCCGCGTCACGCTGTCTATGCGCGATCGAAGAAGAGGATTCAGGTGTGTCAGCAACTGTGCCTTCCGTTCTTCACGTGCCGGGCCAGGTTTGAGATTCCTGTCTAGGTGTGTCGTGAAGTAAAGCTGCAAAATGTCGGAGACAGTCTTTGCTGTAAGGGCCTCTGCCTCTGCCCGGTCTTTAATTTTTTTTGCTAATTGGGTCCGATCAAGGCCGGCTTCAGCCTCTACATGAAGCTTATAGGCCTCCTCGCGGGCGGTCTTGAGAGTGATACCGGGATAGCTGCCCAGTGTGATCGCGTGGCGCCGACCATTCTTGATTTTCTTTTGGACTATCCAGGTCTTCGAGCCTGTGCAGCTGAACCGAATGCGAAGGCCGGGGTGCACCGTGTCAGTAATGTCGACACGACCGACGGTTGGAGCGACGAACTGCTTGATCAGGGTGTCCGTGAGCCTTTGTTTCATCGTTGTTTCCAAATTTCTGGTTGCACATTGGTTGCACGTGATCGGTGGCTGATCATGGAAGTGCTTGGAATGTTCCGGACTATAGTCCCAAGAGAAAAGATGCGCAACCATCTGAAATAGATGAGTTATATAGGCTGTTCCGGGCCTCTCTCGGAACATGATGGAATGTCACGGAAATTATTAAAGCGCTGATTTGTAATCAGGGGGTCACGGGTTCGATCCCTGTTGCCGGCACCAATTCGTCTGACCTCGGGCTCAGGCCATGGATCTTGCGCAGGCCGTCGGCTGATTGGCGGACGACTTGGGCTATCTGGTGCAGTTGTTTGGCCATCGGGTTGGTGGTCCGCCAGATCATCCCGATGGTCCGCGAGGGTTGCGGCCCGGCAAACCGGGCGATTGACACCGGGGCAGAGCGGGTTTCCACCGCGATCGCCATCTCGGGGATCAGCGTCACGCCGATGCCCGCACCAACCATTTGCACAAGGGTGGTCAGCGAACTGCCATCCAGCAACTCCCTTGGCATCGCCCGTTGCAGGTTGCAGAACGACAGCGCCTGATCGCGAAAGCAATGGCCCTCCTCCAGCAGCAAAACCCGCATCTCGCGCAGCATTTCGCGGTTGGGCACCGGTTTATCGGCATCCCCGCCGGGGCGAACCAGCACGAAATCTTCCGAGAACAAGGCCACCTCGGTCAGCGAGGGTTCCGAGACCGGCAGCGCCACGATAGCGGCGTCCAGCCGCCCTTCGGCCAGTTCATGCAGCAGTTTCGGCGTCACGGTTTCGCGGATATGCAGGTCAAGCTCGGCATGGCTGCGGGTCAGATGGCCCAAGATGCTGGGCAGCAGATAGGGCGCCACGGTCGGGATCACGCCGATCCGCAACCGCCCGACCAACTGGTCTTGCGAGGCGCGGGCGAGGTCGCCCAACTCATCGACCGAGCGCAGGATGGCGCGGACCCGCAGGGCAAAATCCGCGCCAAAGTTGGTCAGGCGCACCTGGCGGGGGCCGCGTTCGAAAAGCTCGGTGCCAAGCTGATCCTCCAACTCTTTGATCTGCATGGACATTGCCGGTTGCGAGATAGCACAGGCCTCGGCGGCGCGGCCAAAGTGGCCATGGCGGGCCAAGGCCTCGAAATAGCGAAAGTGCTTGAGGGTCAGGTTGATCATAACGCTAGGTTATCGCAGTCATCAGAAAATACAACTTATACTAATCGGGCGGGACTGATACAAGTCAGGATGATGGCTCAAAAGCGCCCGAAGTCCTTCGGGTTTTGACCGCAACCTTGGCCTTGAATCGGAGAGTACCATGGACGGAAACGACGTCGGCGCGGGCAAATGCCCGGTCATGCACGGGGCTGGCAAGAATGTGGCCTCAGGCGTGCGGTCGAACCGGGATTGGTGGCCGAACAAACTGAACCTGAAGGTTTTGCACCAGAAATCCAGCCTGTCGAACCCGATGGGGGCGAATTTCAGTTATGCCGACCAGTTCAAAAAGCTGGATATTGCGGCTTTGAAGGCCGATATCTACGCGCTGATGACCACCAGTCAGGAGTGGTGGCCGGCGGATTATGGCCACTACGGACCATTCTTCATCCGGATGGCGTGGCATTCTGCCGGCACCTACCGGACCGGCGATGGCCGTGGCGGTGCGGGGTCGGGCCAACAACGCTTCGCGCCGCTGAACTCCTGGCCTGACAACGGCAACCTTGATAAGGCGCGGCGGTTGCTGTGGCCGCTCAAGCAGAAATACGGCGCCAAAATCTCCTGGGCCGACCTGATGATTTTCGCAGGCAATTGCGCGATTGAATCGATGGGGTTGAAGCCGTTCGGCTTTGGCGGCGGTCGTGCCGATGTGTGGGAGCCGGAGGAGGATATCTATTGGGGGGCCGAAACCACCTGGCTGGGCGATGCGCGCTATTCGGGGGATCGCGTGTTGGAGAACCCGCTGGCCGCCGTGCAGATGGGCCTGATTTACGTGAACCCGGAAGGTCCGAACGGCAACCCAGACCCCTTGGCTGCGGCCCATGACATCCGGGAAACTTTTGCCCGGATGGCGATGAATGACGAAGAAACCGTGGCGCTGATTGCCGGGGGCCATACTTTCGGCAAAGGCCATGGCGCGGGCGATGCGACGCTGGTCGGGCGCGAGCCGGAAGGCTCGGCTATCGAGGAAATGGGTCTGGGCTGGAAGAACGCCTTTGGCACCGGTAAGGGTGTTCACACCATCACCAGCGGGTTGGAAGGTGCGTGGACGCCGACGCCCACCACCTGGGACAACAGCTATTTCGACACGCTGTTCGGCTTTGACTGGGAAAAGACCAAAAGTCCGGCGGGGGCCACCCAATGGGTGCCGGTCAACGGCGCGGCCGCGAACGCGGTGCCCGATGCCCATGACCCGACCCGTCGCCATGCGCCTATCATGTTCACCACCGACCTCTCGTTGAAGCTGGACCCGGTCTATGGCCCGATTTCCAAACGTTTCCACGAAAACCCGGCGGCACTGGCGGATGCGTTTGCGCGGGCGTGGTACAAGTTGACCCACCGCGACATGGGACCACGGGCGCGCTATCTCGGCGCGTTGGTGCCGGCCGAGGTGCTGATCTGGCAAGACCCGATTGACGCTTCCTCCAAGTCGACGGTCGATGCGGCGGATATCGCCAGCCTGAAAGCCCGGATTTTGGCGTCGGGCCTGACCGTGCCGCAACTGGTGGCGACGGCTTGGGCCGCAGCCTCGACCTTTAGGGGCTCGGACAAGCGCGGCGGGGCCAATGGCGCGCGCATCGCTTTGGCACCGCAGAAGGATTGGGCGATCAACCAGCCGGAGCAACTTGCAGGCGTTCTGGCGGTGTTGCGCGGCATTCAGACCGCCTTCAACGCAGGGTCCGGCCACCATGTCTCGCTCGCCGATCTGATCGTGCTGGGCGGCGGGGCAGGGATCGAGGTTGCAGCGAAAGTTGCCGGCCACGACATCCCGGTGCCGTTCACGCCCGGTCGCGGCGATGCCACCCAAGACCAGACCGACGTGGAAAGCTTTGCGGTGCTGGAGCCATCAGCGGACGGTTTCCGCAACTACCTCAAGACCGAATATTCGGTGTCGTCAGAGGAGTTGCTGGTCGACCGCGCGCAGCTTTTGACCCTGACCGCGCCGGAAATGACGGTTCTGATCGGCGGTTTGCGGGTGTTGGGGGCCAATGCCGGGCAGGTGGCCCACGGCGCTTTCACCAAGCGGCCCGGCGTGCTGACCAATGACTTCTTCCTGAACCTGCTGGATATTGCGACCGTCTGGACGCCCGCCGGCCCCGACGCTGCGGTCTTTGATGGCCGCGACCGCGTGACCGGCGCGGTCAAGTGGACGGGCACCAGAGCCGACCTCGTGTTTGGCTCCAACTCGCAGCTGCGCGCCCTGGCCGAGGTTTACGGCAGTTCGGACAGTGAGGCCGCCTTTGTCTGCGACTTTGTGGCAGCCTGGACCAAGGTGATGAATTTGGACCGGTTCGATCTGGCGTAACATCGCCGCAAAACCAAATGGCGGCGTCCGGCGGACGCCGCCATTTTCCATCAGCCCAACGGTTCAGCCCGGCTTTTTCGCCTCCGACGCCGCCTTCATCCGCGCCAAAAGTTCGGCCTTGGTGGCGCGCTGGCCTTTGGCTTTTGCGTCCGTCTCTTTGGCCGCAGCTTCGACGTGGTGCGGGGTGCCTTTGCCGAATTTCGCACTGCCGGATTTACTGTAATCCATCGGGATGCCCTACCTTTTGCTGTTGTGCGCGGTCTTGCCCCAAACCCGGGCTGGCCACAACTGTCAATGGCGAAAAAGAAATGGCGTCAGGTCTGCCCTGACGCCTTCCGTCTGACCCGCCGCAGGAGCGCGGCCTTAAAGCGGTTTGGGTTTGATAAGAATCAAACAACCGCTTTACCTCTTGGTTTTTCCGCGCATTTTTTTCGAAAACCGCGCCACACTTTTCGAAATGCGCTTTAGCGCGCATTCAACCGGATCATCGTGTAAGACTGCGGCTTGAGGCTCAGCTTCAGGACGCCGTCCTTGACCTTGGCCCCCTTGCCCTTGCGCGGCGCCACATTTGTCTGGTTTGTCAAGGTGTTGACCGCCGCAAGCGACGTATGTGTCATGACCTGATGATCCAGAACCGCCAGCTCGCCAAAACCCTGCAGCGCCACTTCGGTGGTCAAATCCTCGCTCGGGTGGCGGTTGATGGCAAAGAATGTGACGGTGCCTGCCGCCGCATCATGGGTGCCGGCAATGTCGATATAGGGCACATTATCGGCCACATCGGCATCATAACCCGGGCATGTCACGGCGAGGTTCAGCGCAGTCCCCCGGCCAAAGATCGACGCGAAGTAGTAGGGATAATAGATCGTCTGCCGCCAGGCATCCCCACCCGGCTCGGTCATGATCGGTGCGATCACATTGACCAATTGCGCGATGCAGGCGATTTTCACCACATTCGACTTGCGGATAAAGGTATTAAGGATGCAGCCGACCTGCAAAACATCCTCGAAGTTATAGATATCCTCCAGCAAGCGGGGCGCGGTTGGCCAGCCTTCGTTGCCCTCCAAAATCGCGCGGTCGGCTTTGTTGGAGTGATACCAGACATTCCATTCGTCAAAGCTGATCGTCACGTCGCGCTTGGAGCGTTTGTTGGCCTTGACCAGATTGATCGTGCCCTCGACAGTCGAGATATAGCGGTCCAGTTTGTGGTTCAGCGCCAGATAATTAAGCGTGTGCTTGGTGCGGTTGGCGAAATACATATGGAGCGAGATATGATCGACCGACTCATAGGTATGTTCCAGCACGATCCTTTCCCATTCCGGATAGGTTTTCATATCGGAATTTGACGAGCCGCAGACCACAAGTTGCAACTTTTTATCGAACGCCCGCAAGGTCTTGGCAACCTCATTGGCGAGCCGGCCATATTCATCCGCCGTCTTGTGGCCAACCTGCCAGGGCCCGTCCATCTCATTGCCAAGGCACCACATATCAACGCCAAAGGGTTCGGCCCGGCCGTTTTTCTTGCGCAGATCGCCCCAATAGCTGCCCAAGGGGCCGTTGACGTATTCAACGAAATTGCGCGCCTCATCCAAACCGCGTGAACCGAGGTTGATCGCCAGCATCGCCTTGGTACCAACCGTATCGCACCAGGTCATGAATTCGTGCACGCCAATCGCATTGTCATCCGAGGTATGCCAAGCCAAATCCAGCCGCACCGGGCGTGATTTGCGCGGACCCACGCCATCCTCCCAATTGTAGGCCGATACGAAATTGCCGCCCGGATAACGCACATAAGGAATATTCAGATCGCGGACCAGCGCATTCACGTCGCCGCGCATCCCGTTTTTATCGGCACTGGGGTGGCCTGGTTCATAAATACCGGTGTAGATGGCGCGGCCCAGATGCTCCAAAAATGCGGAGTAAATCCGGCCGTCGACCTCGGCGATGGTGAAATCACGGTGTGCGGTGACCCGCGCAGTCAGTGTGGCTTTCATGTCCCCTCCCAAGGTGCGGTGCAGTGATGTCGTATCCGCCTTTCTGATATAAATCGGAAATCCTGTAGCATTCGTCAAGCGGATTCGGCGATTCGATCTCAGGGAAATCGGTCATTGCGCTGCGGTGATCCGCATGACGATATCCTGATCATAGTTGCCAAAGCCCCGGCCAAAGATGTTAACGCCGCCGGGATGGCGCGCGGTTTCATTGACGCCGATGCGAAACCGGATCGAGCGGTGCTTGTCGATGTCCAGATCGCGCAGCGTGACCGGCGAGATTTTGACGCCGTCGACAAAACTGCCGTCGCCGGTGACCCGGACCGCCTTCAGCATCCCGTACTGACTGCCCTTCAGCTTCCACCAATCGGGCGTGTAAACCCCGCGCTTGTCGCCATAATCGCCGGGGCTGGTCCAAGTGCCAACCTCAACCTGATTGACCGAAAAACTGATGTCGGACGGCCAGTCGGCTGCGGTGCCCGGCACCTCGGACGACAGCTCGATAGAGAATTCCAGCGCCGAAACCTGTCCCTGCATCAATTTGATATTGTTGGGAAATTGGTATTCGACAAAACCCCTGGTGAACCAGATCAGCCCAGCATTCATCCGGCCCGGATCCAAGAAAGTATCGGGCACGTCCAACAGGCCGACAATGCCTTCGCGCGAGCACAAACCGCAGGGCGCCGACACCTCGCAGGAAGTGTACAGACCCAGCGGCATTGCGACCTCAATGGTGTTCTGGTTGGCGGATTTGGGGTCGTTCTTGAACATCACCAACACCTCGTCAAACAGGGTGTGGCAGATTTTCTGGTTGCCCTTGCGGGCGCGCTGGGTCTCGGTGCGGATCAGACCGGCATCCTCCAGCACCTGCACGTTCGACGATACGCTGGACTGCGGCAGGTCCAACGCTTCGGCGATTTCGTTAACGTTCATCGCACCGTCGTCATGCAGCAGCTTCAGAATGGCGATCCGCGCCGGGGAGGCCAAGGCCTTCAGAACCTCGATTCCGTCAACCGGGTCAACGATCAGAAAGTTGCGGCTCATCGGCGAAGTCCTCGGGCTCCGGGTCTACCCCCGATCTATATCGGAAATTCCGGTTTGGTCAAATCGCTTCGGTGGGCGGCGGCGCTGCGATGGAGCCGCGCCAGACCGGCTCGCAGTCTATTTTGATCCGGACCGGCGCGAGGCGGGCCGGCCCGCGCTCCAACAGGCGCGACACCGCCCAGCGGGCCATCTCGTCATGCGGCAAGACGATGGTCGACAAGGGTGGTTGCAGATCGGCGGCAAGGTCGTCATTGTCAAAGCCGATGACCGAAATATCTTGCGGCACCCGCAGGTTACGCGCCCGGATCGCATCATAGGCCCCCATCGCCACCCGGTCGTTGAAACAGAAAACCGCAGTGGGCGGCAGCGGCAGGGCGAGCAAAGCAGCCATCTGTTCGCGCCCCGATGCGACGGTCCAGGCCGGACCGCTGACCAGCGTCGGGTCAAAGATAATATCCTGCGATGCCAAGGCTCTACGATAGCCAAGCAGCCGGTCGCGCGCAGCCTCGCCCCAGGTTTCACCGGGCAAATGTCCAATCCGGCGGTGGCCTGCGGCAATCAGGGCGGTGGTCGCGGCAAAAGCGCCCATCACATCGCCGGGCGTGACCGAGGCTTGCAGATGGTCGCGGTCGTGACAGTTGACCAGAATGGCGGGCAGTTGCTGCAGCCGGGCCGGCGGCGTCACCAGCCGCGTGACCAAACTCGCATAAAGCACACCCTGCGCGCCCAAAGCCTGAAACATCTGCAAGGCAGCCTCTTCGATGGCCGGATCGGCACCGGTGCAGATCATGGCGACGACGATCCCGTGTTTGGCGGCTTCTTCGCGCGCGCCTTCCAGAAACGGTGCGGCAAACGGGGTGGAGCTCACGTCATCGATCAACAGCCCGATCAACCTGGTGTCGATGACCCGCGCCGCAGCTTTCAGCGCATATCCGAGGTTCAGCGCCAGGTCTTTCACCTTGGTCCGGGTCTCTGCCGACACGCGGGCATTGGGCACATCGTTCAGCACCAGCGAGACGGTGGCCTGCGAAACCCGGGCCGCCAAAGCGATATCGTTCATCGTGGCGCGTTTTGTCATCTTGCTTGCATAGCGCCAAACGACTCACTTGTCAGGCGTTTGGTGAAGGTCTAGTGATAATTTTATAACTGAAGAAATTGGCAGAGGCCGGGCATGCGACAGGTGATCTCTCTGGATGGGGAATGGCTGTTCCGGCACGAGACCGACCGGACCGACCGGACGGCCATCGTGCCGATGCCGTGGCAGGCGAGCTTTGCCGACCTGCGCCAATCCTCGGGCAAAGCCAGGTATCGGCGGTCGTTTGCCAGGCCCGACGGCGCGACTGTTTTGCGGTTTGGCG
>JAYTQA010000197.1:0-4106 GCA_043746955.1 bacterium
ATGCCGACCGCGGGTCGGATGGCCATGTCAACGTTCTCTATTGGCAGGCGCCGTCGATCATGAACCCCTACCTGTCCGGCGGCACCAAGGATCTGGAGGCGTCCTCCCTGGTTCTGGAACCCCTCGCCGGCTTTGACGAAAAGGGCGTGGTCTTCCCGCGTCTGGTGGTCGATGTGCCGACGGTGGCGAACGGCGGTGTGGCCAAAGACCTGACCTCGATTACCTGGAAGCTGAAGCCGGGCCTGTTGTGGGCGGACGGTACGCCGGTCACCTCGGCGGACGTGAAGTTCACCTATGACTATTGCAAGGCCCCGGATGGCGGCTGCGCGCAGGCGTCCAAGTTTGAAGGCGTCAAATCGGTGGAAACGCCGGATGCGGCCACCATCGTGATCACCTTCACAGCGCCGAAACCCAACCCCTATGTGTCGTTCGTGGGGGCGACGGCTCCGGTCCTGCAGGCCAAGCAGTTTGCCAAATGCGTGGGCGCTGCCGCCCCGACCTGCACCGAGGCCAACACCATGCCGGTCGGCACCGGCCCGTTCAAGGTCAAGACGTTCAAGACCAATGACACGGTCGAACTTGAAGCCAACCCGAACTACCGCGACCCGAAAAAACCCGCTTTCGCCACGATGACCCTCAAAGGCGGCGGCGATGCCGAGGCTGCGGCGCGGGCTGTGATGGAGACGGGTGAGTTTGACTACGGCTGGAACACCCAAGTGAACCCGGAGATGCAGACCCAGATGGCCGCAGGCGGCAAGGGCCATTTCGTCAACGCCTTTGGCACCCTGACCGAACGGCTGGAGATGAACCTGACCGACCCCTCGGCTGATCTGTCGGCGGATGAACGCTCGACCGTCAAGCACCCGCACCCGATCCTTGCCGATGTGAATGTGCGCAAGGCCTTGTCAATGGCGATTGACCGTCAGGCCTTGGTCGATGTGGGTTACGGCACGGCGGGCAAACCGACCTGTAACATCGTCCCGGCACCGGAAGCGTTTGCCTCGGACAACGTGGATTGCATCAAGCAGGACATGGCCGGGGCCAAGGCGATGCTGGACAAGGCCGGCTGGAAGGTCGGTGCAAACGGCATCCGCGAAAAGGCTGGCAAAAAGCTGCACCTCGTCTTCCAAAGCACGGTCAACCCGGTCCGTCAGGACTTTCAAAGCCTGATCAAGTCGTGGTGGACCGAACTGGGCGTCGATGTGGAGTTGAAGACGATTGACGCCTCGGTGTTCTTCGGCGGCGATGCGGGCTCGCCCGACACCTACCAGAAGTTCTATGCCGACGTGGAAATGTTCGCCAACAACTTTGACGGCACCGATCCGGAGGCGTTCTTGGCCCAACTGAAATGCGACAAGATTGCGTCCCCGGCAACCCAATGGCAGGGCGAGAACGTGCCGCGCTTCTGCGACAAAGCCTATGACGAACTGGCGGTAAAAATGTCGGCGACGGCGGACATGGCCGAGCGTGGCAAGCTCGCCAAAGCGATGAACGACGTGATCACCAAGACCAATTATGCGACCGTGCCGCTGGTCGACCGGGGCCGGTTGTCGGCCGTGTCGAACAAGCTTGGCGGCGTGGTGCTGAACGTGTGGGACAGCGAAATCTGGAACACCCAGGACTGGACCCGCACGAAGTAAACGGACGCTGAAACCGGAGGCGGACCTGCTTAAAAAAGCTACGTCCGCCTCGCCTTTCAAGGCATGGATATGCTGACCTATACCTTACGCCGCGTGTTGCTGGCGATCCCGACCCTGCTGCTGATCTCGCTGGTGATCTTCCTGCTGGTCGACTTCGCCCCCGGCAGCCCGTTGTCCGAAATACCGATCACCGTGCCGCCCGAAGTGCGCCTGAAGATGATGGCCGCGATGGGGGCCGATCAGCCGGTTCTGGTGCGCTATATCCTGTGGCTGCGCCAGTTTTGCTGGGTCGAGCCGATGCACCAGTTTGACCTGGCGTTTGGCACCCATGTGGTCGAGGGCCAGCAGCGGATCATCTCGTACCAAACCCGCAGCCCGGTGTTCACCACGATTGGCGAGCGGATCCCCCAGACCCTGACCGTGATCGGCACCGCCTATCTGCTGGGCGTGCTGATTGCGGTGCCGATCGGGATATATTCGGCCTACCGGCAATATTCGTGGTTCGACCAGTTGGGCACCTTCATCGCGATGATCGGCTTCTCGGTGCCGACCTTCTTCACCGGCGTCTTGCTGATCGTGATCTTTTCGATCTGGCTGAAATGGTTTCCGTCGATTTACAACACCTCGCTCAAGGTCACCGACTGGCCGACATTCCTGCAGCAAGTCAAACAAATGGCCCTGCCGGTGATCGTGCTGGCCCTGTTCAACGCGGCTGAAATCAGCCGCTACACAAGGTCGTCGATGCTGGAAAACCTCGGGCAGGATTATGTGCGGACCGCCCGCGCCAAGGGCATGGGCGAGGCCACGGTGGTCTTGAAACACGTGCTGCGCAATTCGCTGATCCCGGTGGTGACGGTGGTTGCCCTGGGGATACCGGGCATCTTTGGCGGGGCGATCATCACCGAGAACGTGTTCAAGGTGAACGGGATCGGTGCTGCACTGATCGGCGCTATCAAGGCCAATGACTTGCCGATGGTGCAGACCCTGACCTTTATTTTTGCCGTGCTGATCGTTCTGTTCAACCTGATTGCCGATATCCTGTATGGTATCCTTGACCCGAGGATCCGCTATGACTGACGCCCCGTTCTCCACCCCACTTCCGTTGCCGATTGCGGCGGCCGAGATGAAACTTGCGCCGCCGCGCAGCCAGAGCCGCGACATCTGGGATCAGTTCAAGACCCACAAGGGGGCGATAACCGGCTTGGTGGTTCTGGGCCTGCTGATCGCCGCGATCATGGCCGGGCCGTTTTTGTGGACGCTCGACCCGTCCTATGTCGACCCGAATGCCGCCAAGATGCTGCTGAACCGCAACAAGCCGCCGACCTGGCTGCATCCGATGGGCACCGACCAACTGGCCCGCGACATGCTGGCGCGGATGCTGTACGGCGGGCGGATTTCCTTGGCGGTGGGCGCGGTGGCAATGCTGATTTCGGTGTTCATCGGCACCTCGATCGGCGTGCTCTCGGGCTATTTCAATCGGCTGGACGGGCCGTTGATGCGGCTGACCGACCTGTTTCTGGCGCTGCCGTTGCTGCCCCTGCTGTTGGTGATGATGATGCTGTTTGGCGAAGCGGTGCGCAAATCGGTCGGGCCCGAATCCGGAACCTTCCTGCTGATCGTCTTTGCGATTGGGGTGACCAGCTGGATGTCCGCCGCCCGGATCGTGCGGGGTCAGGTGCTGGCGCTGAAAGAGCGCGAATTCGTGCTGGCCGCGAGGTCGATCGGCACACCAAGCCTGCGGCTGATCCTGCGCCATATCCTGCCCAACGTGATCTCGCCGGTGATGGTCGCCGCGACCTTGGGCATTGCCAATGCGATCATCACCGAAAGTGTGTTGAGCTTTCTGGGCCTGGGCTTCCCGCCCGATTTCCCGACCTGGGGCCGATTGCTGTACGACGGGGTCGATTACATGCAGCTGTTTCCCAGCCGGGTGATCATTCCGGGCCTGGCGATTTCGCTGACCGTGCTGTCGGTCAACTACATCGGCGATGGGCTCAGGGACGCGCTCGACCCAAGGATCCGGGGCCGCTGACGCATTTCAAGGCTACCCGCCTCGGTCACCAACCCATGGCCGCCATCCGACCCTGCATAGCGCAGGTTGACCCGCCGGTTGCGAAGGCAAATCAACCAAGGCAAGACTGTTCGGAGCCTGAAAGACCGGGCTGAGCACCGCGTTTCTGGAACGTCTCAGGCTAAGCCAGAACCTGGTGGTCATCCCAGCGGAACAATCAGTGATTCGGCATCGGTCAAAAGTTTACGGCAACACAAGAATCGGTGTCTGTCGTTGACAACTTTGGCATTTTGGTGGCGAATTTACGTGCGATGATTTTTTTTGAACAAAGGAGCTACTCAAATGATACTTCTTTCGATGTCGCCTCGCGGGATGATATCAAGCTGTCTGCGAACGCTGGCCCTTGTTGCCATGGTGGGCCTTGGGTCACTTGGTGGGCTGCGGCAGGCCGCAGC
>JAYTQA010000198.1:0-10917 GCA_043746955.1 bacterium
TCGGCCTTGGCCATCATCGCGGCCAGTTCGCGAATCCCGACTTTCGGCTGCCAGCCGAGCTTGGTGCGCGCCTTGGTCGGATCGCCCAACAGCAGATCGACCTCGGCCGGGCGATAGAATTTGGGGTTGACCTTGACCGCGATCTTGCCGGTTTTGCGGTCGACCGCCTGCTCGGTTTCGGCAGTGCCGGACCAGTCCAGATCCAGCCCGAGGGCCACGGCCGCGAAATTCACGAAGTCGCGGATCGGCGTGGTGACGCCGGTTGCCAGCACATAGTCGTCGGCCACATCCTGTTGCAGCATCCGCCACATGCCCTCGACATAATCGCCGGCAAAGCCCCAGTCGCGTCTTGCGTCCAGGTTGCCCAGTTCGACCGCGACCTGCTGGCCGCGGGCGAACCGGGCCAGCGCCAGGGTGATCTTGCGGGTCACGAACTCTGCCCCGCGCATCGGGCTTTCGTGGTTGAACAGGATGCCCGACGAGGCATGCAGACCAAAGGATTCGCGGTAGTTGACCGTGATGTAATGGCCATAGACCTTGGCCACACCGTACGGCGAGCGCGGGTAGAACGGGGTATCCTCGTTCTGCGGCACCGCCCGGACCAGACCGAACATTTCCGAGGTCGAGGCCTGATAGAACCGGGTCTGCGGCGAATAGGTCCGGATCGCATCCAGGATCCGCACCACGCCAAGACCGTTCACATCGGCGGCGTAGATCGGCTGTTCCCACGACGAGCCGACAAAGCTTTGGGCGGCAAGGTTGTAGATCTCGTCAAAGGCAGTGCCGCGGATCAGCCGGTTGATGTTGTTGATCTCGCTGAGGTCAAAGTCGGCACAGCGGATGGCATCGGCGATGCCCAGCTTCTGCAGACGGGCGATCTCCAGATGCGAATTGCGCCGGACAGCCCCGGTGACTTCATAGCCTTTGTCAATCAGCAGCTTGGCCAGATAGCCACCGTCCTGGCCGGTGACACCGGTGATCAAGGCCTTTTTCATCGCGATCTGTCCTCTGAAACCAGGGTCATTTTGGTGCAGGCCTAGACACCATTTGGGGCGGCTTGTCCACCGGAATGTGACCGGTGCCGGGGCGGTCGGCGGTGCGGGCCATGCGGCCGGGCCGTGGGGCGGGCGATGCGGCGGGCGACCAAATCGCTTGATCATCGGCCGGCAAGCCGCCGTGACGCCGTGCCGCTGGCACAAATCATAGCGCCGTGCCGCTGGCACAACCAATATCGACAAAACCCATATTTTATGCAACTCTGAGTGTGGGTGTCGGCGATTCGCGCGGCATGCCTGACGAAGTCTTTTTGCCAGTTGTCGCGTTTGGGCAGCTAAAACTCTGATATGAATTGGTAATTTCGGGTGCTGGTGTTTTCGTGTAAAGTGTTTGTCTGGTTTTGAGGCCAACCTCCCGCCCCGCTGGGCTGCGGCTTTTTAGCCAGAAACGACAGACTGACTGGCTTATTCGGAGCCAGAATGGTGCCATTACCCAGTTCCCATTTCGGTTTACCCGGACAGCGCCGGTCTTCGAATGGCCCTCTTGGGGCTACCGCAGGCGGCAGCCAAAAACCACAGTTGATCTCGCCAATTTAATCGAACCTCAGGAGAATTATCATGGCTTTGGGCGACGGCATTCGCAGAAACATTACCACGATCACCACCGAAGAGCAGGATCTTTTTGTGGCGGCCATCCGGCTTCTGGACACCGCCGCATTCGTCTATCCCAATAATGCCGGGCATGAAGGCGCCGATGCTGGCGGTAATATTACCTATTGGGACATGATGGAGCAAATCCACCGGGACAGCCACGTCCACGGTGCGGATGTCCATCAAGGCCCGGCCTTCATTCCCTGGCACCGGGCGATGGTCAATCACTTTGAAGAGCTGTTACGGCGGGTCGATCCACGATTGTCGCTGCATTATTGGGACTGGACCACCGATCCCCGGGTGGTGCTAGGTGGCAGACCACCGATCCTTGGCCCAAATGGGGTCATGGGCAGCGCCAGTGGCGATGCAGGGGTTCCGTTTCAGGATTTTGAATCAACCGAAATAATTGGCGATCCCAGTGTGGGAATTCCGCCTGATCCGGCACATGCACTGATTTGGCGCAACCTGGCGGGTGGGGTTCCTGCAATAGACAGCGACGCCACCATTCTGGGCTTCGGCAATTTCACCCAATTTGAAACGGCTGCCCATCACGCGCATGACGTCGTGCACGGCGGCTATATTCGTGGCACCATTGGTCAGGCGCACTTTTCGTTTCACGATCCCTTTGTGTTCCTGCTGCATTCCAATCTCGACCGGCTCTGGGCCACCTGGCAGCGGGCACCGGGTCATCCGGAGCGGCTTGATACCAGCATTGATCCCGCGACCGGGACCGCACGGGCTTATGGCACGATTCTAAGCGACCGCAGCAAGCCAACAACCTATTTTAATGACCAGGTTCAACCCTGGTCGGGGGGCGCGGGCAACACGACTCTCGAGCCGTGGCTATCCGATGCGTCGCAACAGATTCATGTCACCTACCTCGACCCCACGATCATCGTGCCGCCAAGCTATGACACGGCGGTTCACAGCGCTTATATTGTGACCAACCGGGACACATTTTCGATTTATGAATTGGAATCGACCCTATCCTATCCCCAGGCGCTTTACGTCATCTACGACGGCTTCACGCCCAATGAGATTGCCGGGCGGACGCCTGCGCTCAGCTTTCGCGATGGTTCCCCGACCGGCGCCGTAGTTGGGTCCATCACCGCAAACCTCACCGATACCGCCTATGAAAATGCCGCCGCAATCGACATGCCGCAACGCATCACGTTTACCTTCGAAGTTGAATTTGCCGATAACAGCGCCTTCACCTTTGGCGGCGAGATGCGCAATATTATCGTGGCTGCCGTGCTCGGCACCGTGACCGCTTTGGCAGCTATCCACCTGATCCGACAACCAAATCCCTTTATGATCGATGTCATACCCGGCGGAAGTAACCCAGGCTGGTTGAGCACCGACGTCCGGGTGTTCCAACTGCGACCCAACGGGCATTTGCCGGGCAGCAGCACGCATCTGTCAGCCGCAGCAGACCGGGCAAGTGCAATCGGCTATATTCAGAATTTCCTGTCCGAGTTGCGCTTATTGGGCAATGGCCCGTCGCCTTTTGATTTCATCGCGCAGGACGAGCAGGCGAGCCAGCTGGAACTATCCCGCAGCGTCGGTGGGACCAGGGTTTTCAACTTTGCCGTAGCAAAAGTGCGCTATCGGGCCAATACGACCGATGCGAGCGATGTGCGGGTGTTTTTCCGGGGCTTTAACGTGATGGTCTCGGCACTGGATTATAACGACCCGAATGCCGCTACCGGCAACTACCGCCGCTCTGCGTTGGGAACAATTCCCTTGCTTGGCAAAGTCGGCAGTGAAATCGCCTCGATTCCCTACTTTGCCCACGAGCGGATCGACAGTGCGACCAGCGACATGAACAACCAGATTGACGACACAAATCGGATGACCATCAATCATGTCGCCAATCAGGAAGCGGCCGCGTATTTTGGTTGCTGGCTGGATTTCAACCAGACCGAACCGCAATTTCCGCTGCATCCTTCCGGCGACGGCAATTTTTCGGCCGGCCGCTTGCCGATCATGCAACTCGCGCGCGGCACCCATCAATGTCTGGTTGCAGAGGTTCGCTTTCAGCCCGGCGCAACCGATCCGATTTCATTGGGGGCCACCCCGGGCTCCAGTGACCGGATAGCACAAAGAAACCTGGCGATTGTCGAATCCGACAACCCTGGCACGGCCGCAGCGCATGTCGTTCAACACACCCTGGTCGTGAAGCCATCGGGCCTGGCCAATGCGGCGGGGTTCGCCGCCGTGACGATGCAATCGCCGGGTTATGACGAGTTGGTGATCAAATGGAACAGCCTGCCGCGGAATACCAGAGCCACGCTGTTTTTCCCGGAATGGGATGTCGATGAGGTCTTGCGCATTGCAGCGGTGCTAAGGCAAGGGCCGCAAATGCTCAAGAAGGTGGATGCCCATACAATCGAATGTGCGATTGCGGATATCAGCTATATTCCGGTGCCTGCCGCTTTCACAGCGCCATTCGCCGGGCTGTTGACCTTGGAGCTGCCGCAAACCGTAAAAGACGGCCAGGTTTTTCCGGTCGATGTGCAACAGCATTCGGGCTTGGTGCGGCTGGTGGAGCGACCCGTCGGCAAGGATAATCAAACCGCGGGGGATCGGAAAAACAAGACTGTCGGGGGATATTTCGCTTCGAACCGAAGGGTTTTGGGTGCATTCCGCATGACGGTCGCGGTCAAACAGGGCGATGGTCTGCTGCGTACCGCAGTGCGAAATCTGGCCGTCCTCAAATACATTGCGTCGGCTATTCCGGCGGCGGACCGTTGGCATCCGGTTTTCGCCCGATATATCGCGCAGGTCGGTGGCAAAATTGATGCCTTGGGCGGCGATGCAGGCGCTGTCCCGGCATCGCCGGATGACCCGGGGGTTCCGACCTCGCGGCCGCCTGAAACAATCATGTGTTTCACCGGGAAGATCAGACAGATCACGTATGATTGTTTTGGCGATTTTACTGGTTTCCATCTGCAGACCTGCGCGGAAACCCATGAATGCACCAGTTGCGAGCGCGGAGTTGAGAGAATAGTGCTGGAAGCCTGCGACAATAACCGGACCGTCGAGGTTCTGATCGGGGGCGGACGGATTCTGGGTATCAAGATCATCTGTTGTTAGGCGCAGTGTTGCAAATTCAAGCGGCCCGGTCATTGGCAAAGGAGGTCCGGGCGCAGCTTTGCGGATGCCAACCGGGTTTGGTGTCGGTCTGAGGGGCGGCGGGGTGCGAAAGACCCGGTCCCAAAGCGCATCCCACCATGGGCTGACCAAGATTGCACTACCAAAGCCCGGGATCCAACATCTAATCCGCAGGGCGCGGTGAGCCCGGCTGCGTGAACCTTGCGCGAATTGGCATGGCCGGTTGCTGGTGCAGCACCGGTTGCGAAACGATAGGCCGATCCTGTCATCGCTTTGGCCAGTCCGCGGCGCTTGTGACCGTTTTGTCGGCGAAGACATCGTGGCCTTCCTTGACCCCGCCGCTGATCAGGACATGCAGCAGAGCGCGGACGGTTCCGCCAGAACATGGGCACCGAAAGCTTTATTCCGCATGTCGGATCGGGCGAAGGGATGCGAATGCGGTTTGGGAGTTGGCAAAGTGACGGCTGGCAGCCCTTGAACGGCTGATCCGGGCCCCGAAAGATAAGCCGCAGCCTGATTGCGGATGAGGCCAAGGCCCTCGGCTCCCGTCGGGCGAGGGGTTGCGGATGGTTTCACCGCTACCGGGTGAACCCGAGTATGGCCGCGTTGCGGTCCAGGATGCCGGGCCCCCAGAAGGGCGGATGGTCCGGCGGGATCGGCAAGACGAAGATCCTGGCGAAATTCCTGCGCGATCACCCGCCGGTCACCCAGATCGGCGGCGGAACCTCGGCCCCGGTGGTTTGCCTTCAGATGCCGCCGGAACCCGATGAGCGGAGCTTCGATCAGGAACTGCTGCGGGTGCTGAACGGTGCCTATGGCGCGTCGGCACCTGCGCCGGTGCCATCGCAGCCCCGGTATTGGTGAATGCAGGCGTTCAACGGCGACGATTTGTCCTGCCAAATCGCCGAGCCAAACGTGAGAGACGCACATTCTCATGGAGGCGCGCATCCGTAATCCATCGTCGCACCCAGACACCGATGACGGGGATGCCGATAAACCCGTGCGCGCCGGCAATTTCAGCGGATCAGGCCCACGGCTTGCAAGACCGACTGGGGCGCGGGCCTGCGCCAGATGCGTTGGTAGCTTTCCACCACATTGGCGCGGGTCACGGCGATACCGGGCAAGGCGATCCAGGCCGGGGTTGGCCTGCCGAGCAGGGTCAGGATTGCGGTCTGCGCTGCGGCGACGCCTTGCAGGTAGGGCTGCTGCGCCGCGATCACGGTAAAAGGTGTGCCTTGGGCAAGGCCGATGGCGGCCGCTTCGCCCAGATCGACCGTGGCGATGGGAATTTGCCGGGACTGGCGCCTCAGGGCCTCGGCGGCTTGCAATGCAGGCGTGTCCCAGACCACAAAAAGCCCTGCCAGATCAGGATAGACCGCGAGCATTGCCTCGGTTCGGCGGGCAGCCTCGTCGATCCGCCCGAAGCCATCTTGCCGGATCGTCACGTCAGGCCGATGGGTCCGCAGCCATTTGGTGAAGGCAAGTTCACGTTCATTGGTCGCAAAGAAGTCGGCGGCATAGCCCAGAAGTCCCACTTCGGCCCCCGGCGGCAGATGCGGTGACAGACCCTCTGCCGCAATCTTGCCAAGGCCGAAATTGTCGGCTGATATCAGCGTGCCGTAATGCCGTCCCGGCAGCAATCCGGTGGGGGCATTGTCCAACAGCACCAGCTTGATGCCCGCATCGGCCAAGCGGGCATGGGCGAAGGCCACCTCTTGATTGGCCACCGGCAGGGAGATGACAACATCCGGCTTTTGCGCCAGAAGCCCATCCAGCGCCTCGACCTGGGCCTCGGGCGAGAAGGCGCAGTCAAAGACATGGGTCACCGCCGTGCCACAATCGCCGAAAGTTCCCACCATTCCCGACAGTTGCTGGCTCGCCCAGTCGCTTTCCAGCGTGTGCATGACGACCGCCACGCGAAAGCCGCGTGCCTGTGCGGCGGCGCGGTCCTCGGGCAGCAAGGTCACGCGTTCGGGCGGGGCGGCGCGCTCGCCATGGGGGCCAAGGCCGGAGATTGTCATGACGCACCTCGTCTGGGCGGCGGGACAGAAGCGGGCGGCGGCGGCGCGGTGTCAAGGCCAGCCCGGAAGGCTGTAAAGCCGGGATGCAGCAGGGGGCTGCCCTGCATCACCCAATCCTTGAGGAAGGCCGGCGCAAAAAGCAGCTCAGCGCCGACCCGCGCTGCCCCCACCAGCCCGGCAGAGGAGCCCATCTGACTGCGAATGATCCGCAGATCCCGGGTGACCAGCGGGTGGCTGGCGCCATAGACGGCCTCGCGCACGGCAGCCAGGATAATGTCATTGGTCTGCACGATCGAGCCGGACAGGACGATCACCTCGGGATTGAGTGTATTGGTCAGGGTGGCCACGACCTGACCGATCAGACGGCCCGACGTGGTCAGAATCTCGGTACAGACCTCATCGCCCATCTGCGCGGCTTGCGCCACGTCGATCGCGGTGATCTCACCGCCCCGGCGCAGGTGATCGGCCAGAAAGCGGCTGCGTCCGGTCTCGGCCGCCAGTCTCGCCTCGCGCAGGATCATGTCCGATCCGGCCAGGGCGTCCAGCGTGCCGGTGCGGTCCCCCGACTGCACAGGGATCGCCCCGATCAGCCCGGTGGCACCCAGCGCACCGCGATAGAGCCGCCCTTCCGAGACGATGCCCGCCCCGATCCGCCGCCCGACCTTGACAAACAGCAGGGCGGCTACGCCCTGTCCGGCCCCGGCATGAAGTTCGCCCATGGTCATGGTGTCGACCGAAGATCGCATCCAGATCGGCACGCCAAAGCTGCGGGTCAACATCTCCACCAGAGGGAACCCCTCCCATGCCGGCACGGCAGGCGGCGTCCTGGTCAGGAAATCGCCTGTCGTGCCAGGAACCGTGCCGGGGACCGACAGCGAGATGCCCCAAAGTCCTGCGGGTGAGGTCTGGCGGTCAAGCGACCAGCGCAACAGCGTCGTCAGCCGTTCCGCCAGCATGAGGGGCGGGGCGGTCAGTTCGAATTCTTCATGGTGTTCGGTCAAAAGGTTTCCGGCCAGATCGGCCACCCCGACGCCCAGGGCTGTCTGGTCCAGCGTTGCCACCAGCACCCGGCCCTGCCGCGCAGCCAACCGCACCAGACGCGGCGCGCGGCCACCGGTGGCGGTGCCCATCTCGCTTTCGTCGATCAGGCCCAGATCGGCCAGCATGGTCAGCCGGTCCGCTACGACGGCACGGCCAAGCTCGCTGTTCCGCTCCAGTTCCTGGCGCGTCGTCGGGTCACCCGCGCGAATCAGGTTGAGGAGTTCGACCAGCGATGGCGCAGCGGTTTCGGCCACCCGGGGCCGTCCCTTGCCACGCGCAGCGGCCGGCGCTGCTGTCAGGTCTTGCGGCATCGCCTCTCCGATCCTCCCTTTTTCCTAGATAAATCGAGGCCTTCGCCTGATCAAGCGAATACTTTTGTAATTAAAGCACCTAAGTGCTGACAGTTTAGATGAAAATATATTGACCTGCAACGATTCCGGCTTTAGGCCTAGGTTCATCGGCTGGAGGATGCCGGTAAGCCAAGGGTTCGAGGGGCCCGCGGCGTTTGGGGGAGAGCAAGCCATGACTGCCTGGAAACTGGCGTATCACGCCAATTGTTGGGGGCCGCTGGGGGGCGATGCCGTGGGGGTCACTTCGATCACCCAACTGGCCTATCGCACCTTCGGCCAGATGGACCGCGCGCTCAGCGAGATTGCGGCGGCGGGGTATCAGGGCGTCGAACTTTTTGACGGCAACCTTCTGGACTACTCCGCAGCCGCCTTCCGCCAGCTTCTGGCCAGCACGGGTCTTGAACTTGTGGCGGCTTATGCCGGGGGCAATTTCATCTTCGACGACATCCTGCCCGAGGAACTGGCCCGGGTGACCCGCGCCGCCGACCGTGCCGCAGAACTTGGCGCGCCGCACCTGGTGGTCGGCGGTGGCGCCAAACGGTTCGACGGGATCCGCGAGGCGGACTATCACAAGCTCGCCGCCGCCCTGGACCGCGTGAAGGATCTGGCCGAGGCGCGTGGCTTGCGCGCTCATTACCATCCGCATCTGTCCACCATCGTCGAAGGTCCGGCCAGCGTGGCCAAGATCTTCGATCTGACGGCCATCGACTTCGTGCCTGACACTGCACATCTTGCGGCGGCGGGCGGCAATCCGGCGCAACTGATCCGTGACCATGCGGCCCGGATTTCCTATGTCCATCTCAAGGGTTTGCAGCGCGACCCGTTTGCTTTCCAGCCGCTTGACCGCGGTGATGTGCCGACCCTGCCCATCCTGCAGGCCCTACGCGATGTGGGCTTTGCTGGCTGGATTTGCACCGAACTCGATGCCTGGGCCGACCCTGCCGAAGGGGCGCGGCTTAGCATGGACTACCTCAAGACCCACTGACCTCATCCGGGGCAAGCCCCGATCTTCTGGGAGGAAGACAAATGATCACAAGACGCAGCCTTTTGGGCGGTGCGGCCCTCTTTGCGCTGATGACCGCGATGCGCCCGGCCTATGCCGGCCCGGACGAGGCTTTGGCCAAACTGGTCGAAAGCGTTCTGTCCAAGGGCCCGAACGGCGAGAACCCTTCGCCCGCCTCGTCCGTCACGCTCAGCGCTGACGAGTTGGCCAAGATCAAGGCGATGAACGCGACCGCCGCCATCGTCATGCACTACGGCGGCAACGATTGGAGCCGGGCGCAGATCAACGGGTTGCAGACCCAGTTTGCCGCGATGGGGATCAAGGTGATCGCCGTCACCGATGCAGGCTTCAAGCCTGAAAAGCAGGTCTCGGATCTTGAGACGATCATGGCGCAAAAGCCCAGCATCATCATCTCGATCCCGACCGATCCGACGGCAACCGCCGCCGCCTACAAGGCTGTCGCCGCTGCGGGCGTGAAGATCGTCTTCATGGACAATGTGGCCGCAGGGATGACCGCGGGCAAGGATTACGTCTCGGTGGTGTCCGCCGACAACTACGGCAACGGCGTGGCCGCAGCGCATCTGATGGCCAAGGCGTTGAAAGGCAAGGGCAATATCGGACTGGTGTTTCACGCCGCCGATTTCTTCGTGACCAAGCAGCGCTACACCGCCTTCAAGACCACGATCACGACGGAGTATCCTGATATCAAGATCGTGGACGAACAGGGCATCGGCGGCCCCGATTTCTCGGGCGATGCCGAAAAGGCTGCCGGGGCCATCCTGACCTCTCACCCGGAAATTCAGGGCATCTGGGCGGTTTGGGACGTGCCTGCCGAGGGTGTCATCTCGGCCGCCCGCAATGCCGGCCGCGATGATCTGATCATCACCACCTGCGATCTGGGCGAGAATGTCGCGATCTCGATGGCGCAGAACGGCTTCGTCAAGGGCCTGGGTGCGCAACGCCCCTATGACGCGGGCGTGGTCGAGGCCAAACTTGCAGGCTACGGCCTGTTGGGCAAGGCTGCCCCGGCCTTTGTGGCGCTGCCCGCGCTGCCGGTCAGCCATGCCAACCTCTTGGACGCCTGGAAGCAGGTCTATTCCACCGAGGCGACCGCCAACGTCAAAGCCTCAATGGTCAACTGACCCGAGCCGCGCGGGCGAGGCTTTCCTCCGCCCGCGCATCCCTGTCCTTCCGGCCATGGTTGTCCCCATCCGTCGGTGAAGGCACTTCCTTTTGCAGGAGAGACATGATGACCAAAGTGATGAACGTCGCCATGATTGGCGGCGGGTTCATGGGCAAGGCCCATGCGATGGCCTACGCCGCGATGCCGATGTTCTTCTGGCCCGCGCCCGCCATCCCGCACCGCAAAGTGGTGGTCGATGTGACCGATGGGGCCGCCGAAGTAGCCCGCCAACGCTTTGGTTTTGACGAGGCCGCGTCGGACTGGCGCGCTGTCGTGGCCCGGCCTGACATTGATGTGGTGGACATCTGCACGCCGAACAACCTCCATGCCGAAATCGCGATTGCCGCCGCCCGCGCAGGCAAGCACATCATCTGCGAAAAACCCCTCGCACGAACGGTAGAGGAAGCCCGCGCTATGGCGGCTGCGGTGAAAAAGGCCGGGGTGATCCACATGGTCGCCTTCAACTACCGCCGCACGCCTGCGGTGGCTTTGGCCAAGAAATACATCGACGAAGGCCGCATCGGCCGCATCCTGAACTTTCGCGGCACCTATCTGCAAG
>JAYTQA010000199.1:0-10854 GCA_043746955.1 bacterium
TTTTGCTCAGCGTTGGCAGTCTCAGATGCAAGAATCTTGGCGCGGCGTCTTTCATCCATGGCCAACAGATGTTCTGACATCGGCGGGAGTCCACGGCGCACCAAGCTGGCATCAAATGCGGCGGGGTTGTCGCGGATGGCTTTGATGTCGTGCATGGGCTTACCTCGTGGAATGTCGCCCCCATATGCCCGATCCTTGGGCTTTGGTGAAGGTGAAAATCCGCTGTGGTTTCGGCGTCGTTTCCGCGTCGTTTATCCGTAGTTTTTGCGTAGCTACAGACCGTGCAGGTGGGGGAGGGGTTCGTTAACCTCAACCGCTGTCCTGCGCGCCAATAAAGACCCTGTGACCTTGCCTTGCGCAAGCTAGTCCCCAACTGTAGGGTGCGCCAAATTTTGAGGGGCGCATCCCAAGCCCCTGACCGAAAGGACGACTGATGTTCGTGACTGCTGCTTATGCGCAGGCTGCTACTGGTGCCACCGGCGCTGGCGGGGCTGTGGCGTCTTTCCTGCCGCTGATCCTGATCTTTGGCATCATGTATTTTCTGCTGATCCGTCCGCAGCAAAAGAAGGCCAAGGATCTGCGGGCCATGGTGGAGGCGGTGCGGCGCGGCGATCAGGTGCTGACCGGCGGCGGCATCATCGGCAAGGTTACCAAGGTCGGCGATGACGGCGTGCTGGAGGTCGAAATCGCCGATGGCGTCAAGGTCAAGATCGCCCGCAATACCATCGCCTCGGTAATGTCCAAGACCGAACCTGCGACCACCTGAGCCGATATGCAGTTGGAAACGCCTTTCTGGAAACGCCTGATGATCTGGGCTGTCGTGGTCGCAGGCCTGGTCATGGCAGCACCGAACCTGTTTTATAGCCGGGTCGAGACTCATAACGACGCTGTGACGGCGATTGCCAAAGCGGCTAAGGTCGGGACTGCCGCCACCGGCGAGCAATTGGCCGCCGTGACCGTGTGGCCATCGTGGTTGCCGTCATCGCTGGTCAACCTCGGCCTCGATTTGCGCGGCGGCGCGCATCTGCTGGCCGAGGTGAAGCTGGCCGATGTCTACAAGCAACGGATGGATACATTCTGGCCGGATGCGCGCGATGCGTTGAAGGATATCCGCGATCAGACCGGGCCGATCAAGCGGCTGCCGTCGCCGGACGGGACATTGCGGATTGCTGTCACCAATGCCGCTGGCGTGCCGGCGGCGCAGGCCAAGATCCAAAGCCTGTCGTCGAATGTGACCACGCTGACCGGAGCCGGGCAGAAGGACAAGGTTGTGACGGTTGACGGCACCGATCTGGTGATCACGCTGAGTGACGCCGAAAAGGCCGCGACCGACAGCCGGACCATGCAGCAATCGCTGGAGATCATCCGCCGCCGCGTCGATGCGGCGGGCACTCGCGAGCCGTCGATCCAGCGGCAGGGTGCCGACCGGATCCTGATCGAAGTGCCGGGGATCGGCTCGGCGGAGGAGTTGAAGGCGATCATTGGCACCACGGCCAAGCTGACCTTCAATACCGTGGTTGGCCAGACTTCGGACAAGGCGGCGGCGCCGGGGCCGGGCAATCTGTTGTTGCCATCGACCGATCGGCAAGGCGTGTTTTATGTGGTCGAAGAATCTCCGGTGGTAACCGGCGACGATCTGGTCGATGCGCAGCCTTCGTTTGACCAGAACGGGCGGCCAGCGGTCAGCTTTAGGTTTGACACTTCGGGGGCACGCAAGTTTGGCGAATATACCGGCGCGCATGTGGGGCAACCGTTTGCGATTGTGCTCGACAAGCAGGTGATCTCTGCGCCCACGATCCAGACCGCGATCACCGGCGGGTCGGGCATCATCACCGGCAGTTTCACGGTGGAAGGCTCGACGAATTTGGCGGTATTGCTGCGCGCCGGGGCCTTGCCTGCGGCGATGAGTTTTCTGGAAGAGCGCACGGTTGGCCCGGAACTGGGGCAGGATTCGATTGACGCGGGCAAGGTGGCGGCGGTGGTCGGCATGTGTCTGGTCGGCGTGTTCATGCTGGCGAGCTACGGCTTGTTCGGGTTTTTTGCCGATGTGGTTCTGGTGCTCAGCATGGGCATCATCTTTGGCATCTTGTCGATGATTGGCGGCACGCTGACCTTGCCGGGCATCGCGGGGCTGGTCTTGACCATCGGCACGGCGGTCGATGCCAACGTCTTGGTGTTCGAACGGATCCGGGAAGAATTGCGCCATGCCAAAACCCCGGCGCGGGCGATTGAACTGGGCTATGAACGGGCGATGTCGGCGATTGTCGATGCCAACGTGACAACCTTGATCACCGCAATTGTTTTGTATTTCTTTGGCGCGGGGCCGGTGCGCGGCTTTGCGGTGGCCTTGGGGATCGGGATTATCACCTCGGTCTTTACCGCGCTTTATGTGACGCGGCTGATCATCCAAATCTGGTACAACTGGCGCAAGCCCAAGATCCTGATCGTGTGAGGAGAAAACCCATGGCTTGGCGTCTCAGGCTTGCAAAGGAAAAAACCCATTTCGACTTCTTCAAGCACCAGTGGATCACCTTTGGCGGTTCGATGGCGCTGATGGTCGCGTCTTTCGTGCTGTGGGGGGTGATGGGGCTCAACTTCGGCATCGACTTCAAGGGCGGCACCACGCTGCGCACCGACAGCACCACGGTGATCAATACCGCACTGTATCGGTCGACCCTGGACGGCTTGAAGCTGGGCGATGTGGCGATCAACGAGGTGTTTGACCCGTCGTTCCGCGCCGATCAGCATGTCGCGGCGATCCGGCTGTCGGCGGCCAAAGGCGCGGATCAGATCGACGATGCCGGCATGAAGCGGGTGGCGGTGGCGCTGACCGCGATGGACAAGGGGCTGAAGATCGTCTCGGTCGAAACCGTCGGGCCGAAAGTGTCGAGCGAACTGGTCTGGTCGTCGATCAAGGCGCTGGCCTTCACCTCGTTTGGCATCATGGGCTATATCTGGCTGCGGTTTGAGTGGCAGTTTGCCCTTGGGGGTGTCTTGGCGCTGCTGCATGACGTGTTCATCACGGTGGGGATTTTTGCCTTCTTTCAGATCAAGTTCGATCTGACCATCGTGGCGGCACTGCTTACGATCTTGGGCTATTCGATCAACGATACCGTGGTGGTGTTTGACCGGCTGCGCGAAAACCTGATCAAATACAAGACGATGCCGTTGAAGGACGTGATGAACCTGTCGGTCAACGAAACCCTGTCGCGCACGTTGGCGACGTCGCTGACCACCTTGCTGGCGGTCGGCTCGATGCTGGTGCTGGGCGGCGATGTGATCCGGGGCTTTTCGTTCGCGATTTTCGTCGGGATCATTCTGGGGACGTATTCCTCGGTCTATGTGGCGAAGAACCTCGTGCTGTTTTTAGGGCTCGACCGGTCGGATCGGCCGCGCGCTTCCGGCAAGGGTGCGGACCATGAGTTCGCCAATATCGATGCCTGACATCCGGTTGCCCAATTTAAGACTGGCCGAGATCAGCTATGGCCAGGCTTTGGCGATTGAGGGCTATGGCCCGGGGTTCTTTCGGGTGGGCAAACATCTGTTGCGCGGGGCCTGTCTGGTCACCCCCTGGGACGCTGGCCCGTGGGGCGGGCTGGACGATTGGGCTGGGCCCTTGACACTGGCAGGCCGGATCGACGTGCTGCTGGTCGGCACCGGGGCCGAGATTGCGCCGGTGCCGGCGGCGTTTCGGGCGGCTCTGGAGGCGGCAGGGATCGGGGTGGAGGTGATGAACTCGCCCGCGGCAGCCCGGACCTATAACGTATTGTTGGGCGAGGGACGGCGGATTGCGGTGTGTCTGACGCCGGTCTGACGCCGGTCTGATCGGGGACTTTGGGGGTGGCCCGCACCTCAGGCTCCCAAAAGGGCCGGGAGCCATCGGCGCGGGCCGGGCGGGGCCAGCCCCGCTCCGCTCCCCGCCGGAAGGGCTTTCCGCCCTTGCCGGACCATCCCGAGGATATTTTTGCCAAAGTGAAAGGTGCCGGGAGCGGCACGGTGCCGGGGTGCTGGCTTTGGGACTTTGCGCTGAGCGGCAGGGAGGTGGCGGGATTGGGTTTGTCGGCTGCGTCAGGCTTGGCGTTCGCGCCATTTGTCTTGGGCTTGCAGCGCCCAGTAGGTGAGTTGGGCGGCGGCGAGGCCCAATCGGCCACCAGCGTAGCTGAGGCCCCAGGGGGCGAAAAGGTTGATCCGGTCGGATTGGTGCAGGATGGCTTCGGCGAGGACTTTGCCGGCCACGGCGGTGGTGTTCAGCCCGTGGCCACCGAAGCCGGTGATGTGCCAGACATCGGGTTGCATCTGGCCCAGTTGCGGCATCCGGTGGCGGGCGTAGGCCATGAGGCCGGACCAAGCGAGTTCGGTTTTAAGCGGGGCAAGCTGTGGGTAGACCTCCAGCATGGCGGCGCGCAGGTCTTTTGCGATGGCGTCCGGGGCTGCGGGCCGGGTGGTGATCCGGCCACCCCACAGGAGGCGGCTGCCGTCGTCAACCAGGCGGTAATAGTCGGAGGCGCGGCGGTCGTCGAGAATTGCGGCGTTGGTCTTGATGGTTTGGGCGAGCAGGTCGGGGGCGGGTTCGGTCAGCATCATGTAGGTGGCGATCGGCAGCATCGCGCGCTGGAGGCGGGGGATCAGTTGGGTGGTGTAGCCTCCGGTCGCGAAAATGGCGCGTTTGGCGGTGATGACGCCTGCAGGGGTGCTGACCCGCTTTTGGGCGGTCAGGCTGGCGGACAGGGCGGGGCTGCGTTCGTAGATTTTGCCGCCGAGACGCTCGATTTCGACGGCGAGGGCGCGCAGGTAGTTGAGCGGGTGGATGTGGCAGGCGGTGTCATCGGCGAGACCATGGCGGTAGCGGGTGGTGGTGAGGCGATCCTGGATGGCGGCGCGGTCGAGGTAGGTGAGGGTGTAGTTATAGTCGCGGGCAAAGGTTTCGGCGTGGCTATGGAGGTCGGCCGCGTGGTCGAAGCGGCGCAGGTGCAGGAGGCCTTGGGTGAGTTGGGCGTCCTTGATGTTCAGGCTCTGAATATGGTGGCGCAGGCGCTGGACACCTTCGATGCTCAGGCGGTGCAGGGCGCGGGCGTGGTCGGGGCCAACCCGGGCTGCGATGGCGTCCGACCCGCAGGCGAAGGCGGGCGAGACGATGCCGCCGTTGCGGCCAGAGGCGCCGAAGCCTACGGATTCGGATTCGAGGATGGTGACCGGGACGCCCTCGCGCGCCAGTTCCAAGGCGGTGGTCAGGCCGGCGAGACCGCCGCCGATGATCACGGTGTCGGTGTCATGCGCGCCTTCCATCTGGGGACGCTCGCTGCGGTCGGCGCGGGTCTGGGCGTAAAAGGTCGGCGGATACATCAGGCGTCAAGCTCGATCCAGACCGGCACATGGTCGGAGGGTTTGATGCCACGGGTCGCATCTTCGTGGCCGCGGACCGCTTTGTCGATGCCTGCGTCGACCAGCAGGTCGGCGGCTTGCGGGCTCAGCAGAAGGTGGTCGATGCGGATGCCGTTGTTGCGCTCCCATGCCCCACGCTGGAAATCCCAGAAGGTGTAGAGGCCGGGATTGGGGTTGCGGGCGCGGATGGCGTCGGTCAGCCCGAGGTTGATCAGGCGTTGATAGGCGGCGCGGGTTTGCGGCAGGTAGAGCGCGTCGGTCAGCCAGTCTTGCGGATGGGCGGCATCCTCGGCTTGGGCGATGACGTTGTAGTCACCGCAGAGGACTATGGGGTCTTCGCTGGCCAGCAGCGCCTGGGTGCGGGCCAGCATCCGGCCCATCCAGGCCAGTTTGTAGTCGTATTTCGGCCCCGGTGCCGGGTTGCCGTTGGGCAGGTACAGACAGCAGACCCGGACCGGGCGGCGGCCGATCACGGTGGCCTCGATCCAGCGGGTTTGTTCGTCGGGCTCGTCGCCTTCAGCCTTGGGCGGGAGCCTGCGGGTGACATCCTCCAAGGCGAGTTTGGACAGGATCGCCACGCCGTGAAAGCCCTTCATGCCGTGGGTTGCGACGTGGTAGCCCAGGCTTTCGAACGGTTCGCGCGGGAAGGCTTCATCCACCGATTTGATCTCTTGCAGGCAGGCGACATCGGGCTGAGCCTCGCGCAGCCAATCCAGCAGGGTTTCGGCGCGGGCTTTGATCCCGTTGATGTTGAAGGTGGCGATTTTCATGCGGGCGGGCTCCTGTCCCGACCGTTCTAGTGCAAAACCGGGCGGCGGGGGAATTGTTTTCCGGAGCGGAGGTGGTCTGGCTCAGGCGCGGACCGTGACCAAGGCCGCCGCCAGCCAAAGCGCATCCAACGCATCAACCTCGGCGGGGTCAAACCGGGCCTGCGCCTCCCAGTAGCGGCCGGAGGGGACGATATAGTTGAGGGCCGCTTCAATCGCCAGAGCCTCGGCCACCAGGGCTGCGTCATAGGGGGCCGGGCGGTGCGGCAGGTTGGCTACGCTGGCGCGGGGAAACACCAGACGGCTGGGGCCGGTCGACAGGTTGACCATGGCGCAACCTTGGCGGGCGGCGAGGATCATCAGGCGGGCCGACTTCGCCTCCAGACTGCGCAGGGTGATATCAGCGCGCAACGGGTCGGGCGAGCCGGTGCCGTAGAAATGGGTCGGGCCGGAGGCGGGATAGTGCATGTCGCAACCGAGGACCGCCAGCACGCGCGGCCGCAGTGCTGACAGCATCCAATAGGCGGTGGTGAACGCCATGGTGCCGCCGCCATAGACAAAGCCGCCGTATTGGTTTTGCGCGGGCACGAACTGCTCTTGCAGGATCAGGCGCTGATGGGGTTGCGGGGTCGGGCGGCGGTGGACGGGAAAATCCCACGGGCAGACCAGATCATCCCAGTCGGGCCGGACCGCCCAGGCGTTGTTGATCGCAACGATCCGGTCAAAGCTTGCGCGCGGATAGTCGCGGGCCAGGGTGGCGTTGGGGGCCGAGCCCAGCATGAGGGTGGTGCGCATGGGGTTTCCTCCGGGTCAGAGGCGGCATTTAGGGCGCCAGATGCTGAAAACCAGTGTCGGGTGCAGAAAGCCTGCGCGCGCAACCCGGTTGCGCCGCGCCACCTTGCTGCGGCCACCGGAGCAATCGCCCGGTCCCGCATAGCCGGGTTAAAAAACCCCATTTACAAAGAAAACCCCCATTTACAAGGAAAACGAGGTGCCGCAGCCGCAGGATGATATGACGTTGGGGTTTTCGATCACAAAGCGCGCGCCGATCAGTTCGGCGCTGAAGTCGATCGTGGCGTTCGACAGATAGGGCAGCGAGACCGCATCGACCAGCACCTTTTGGCCGTCCTTCTCCAGCACCAGATCATCGGCTGCCGGGTCGTCGAGCTTGATGTCATACTGAAAGCCGGAACAGCCGCCGCCTTCGACCGCGACCCGCAGCGCCTTTTGCTGGCCGGTGGCGGCGGCAATCTCGCCCAGCCGGGCAAAGGCACGGTCAGTGACATGGGGCGGCAGGATCAGGGGGGTGGTCATGGGCATGGTCATCGGAAGGGTCATTGGATTTCTCCTATTGCCTGAAGATATGCGCGGGCACGGCTTTGTTCAAGCACGGCTTTGGGCCGGTGTCGCAGGGCCGCTGGCGCTCGGCTTCCGGGTTCGGCGGGCAAACACTCCGCCGGGCGATTTTCTGTGCCGCCGCACCCCGGGAGTATTTTTGCCCGGATGAAATTGAACCTCTCGGCAGGTCGGCTTTGCCCTTCATCTGGGCACAAATACTCCACGGGTGGGTCCGGGAGGGTGTGAAACCCGCCCGGCGGCCGGCCAAGGGCGCTTAGGACTGGCCTTGCGCGCTGGCGGCGGTATAACTGGGGAAAACCCTGTGAGGTCAGATGCTCGCACCTTTCGCTTGTCATCCCGAGCGGTCGCGTGGGCGGCTCTTTGCGGAGGAGCTGTCGTCGTTTCGCTCGCCGTTTCAGCGCGACCGCGACCGGATCATCCATTCATCGGCGTTTCGCAGGCTCAAGCACAAGACCCAGGTGTTTGTCGAGCACGAGGGCGATTATTACCGCACCCGGCTGACCCATACGATCGAGGTGGCGCAGGTGGCGCGCACAGTGGCCGGGGTGCTGAACCTCAACACCGATCTGGCCGAGGCGGTGGCATTGGCGCATGATTTGGGCCACACGCCGTTCGGCCACACCGGCGAGGACGCGATGGAGCGGTTGATGGCGCCCTATGGCGGCTTTGACCACAACGCGCAGGCGCTTCGGATCGTGACCCGGCTGGAGCGGCATTATGCAGATTTCGAAGGGCTGAACCTGACCTGGGAGACGCTGGAGGGGATTGCCAAACATAACGGCCCGGTGGTCGGGACCGCGCCGGATGGTGGGCGAGATGTCCGGACGGCACCGGATGGCGGCCCGGTGGTCGGGACGGCGCCGGAGGGCGGGCGAGATGTCCGGACCGCGCCGGACGGGGAGCCAATGGTCCGGACTGCGCCGGATGGTGGGCTTTTGGTCCCGACTGCGCTAAACGGCGGGCTTTTGGGCGGGCCGAACCCGGAGGCCAAACCCTCAGGCCCGCTGTCCTATGCATTGGCGGAGGTGAATGCGGCCTGGGATCTGGAACTGGGCAGTCATGCGAGTGCCGAGGCGCAGGTCGCGGCGATTGCCGATGATGTGGCCTATAGCCATCACGATTTGCATGATGGCTTGCGCTCGGGGTTGTTTACCGAAGCCGATCTGATGGCATTGCCGGTCACCGGGCCGGCGTTCGAGGAGGTCGATCGCCGCTATCCGGGGCTGGACCCGATGCGGCGGCGGCATGAGGCGTTGCGCCGGGTGTTTGGCCGGATGGTCGAGGATGTGATTGCGGTGGCGCAGAACCGCCTGGCTGCCGCCCAGCCGAAATCGGTCGAGGATATCCGGGCGATGGGGACCACGGTGATCCGGTTCTCCAAGCCGCTTTATCAGGAGTTGAAGGTGATCCGGTCGTTTCTGTTCCACCGGATGTACCGCGCGCCATCGGTGATGGCCGAGCGGGCCCGGGTCACCCAGGTGGTCGAGGGCCTGTTCCCGTTGTACCTCGGCCGGCCGGAGTTGCTGCCCGACCCGTGGCAGGCCGATGTCTTGGCGGCCAAGGACGTGACGGCTTTGGCGCGGATTGTGTGTGATTATGTGGCGGGCATGACCGACCGGTTTGCCTTGGCCGAGGCCGGGCGGTTGTTGGGCACGGGGTTTGCCGGCAGCCCGCTTTGATGGAACCGGGCGGACTGGTTGCAGCGTCCGGGGCGCTGCCCCGGGCCCCGGGATATTTGGGGACCGATGAAATGGCGCGAGTCTGGCGGTTCAGGACTTGCGGTGCGCGATCAACCAGAGCGCCACCAGCACCAGAGAGGCCAGCAGGTTCCAGGTGGCCATGCTGAGGCTGAACATAGCCCAAGCCACCTGATCGCATTGCACCACCGGGGCGGCCTGGATCTGGGCGAGCAGGTCTTTGGCCGAGAGGCCGGAGATGGCGCCGGAGGTGCAGGTGGTCGGGCCGAGCCACCAGTGCCGCTCCACCCCGGTATGATAACCCGCGATGGCGGCGGTGGTCAGGGCGGCGGCTGCACCTGCGAGCGGCAGCAGGCGGGCGAGGATCGTGCGGCGGATCAAGAGGGCTGCGATGCCGATCGGGATGGCTGCGGCATGGGGGTAGCGTTGCAAAAGGCAGAGGTGGCAGGGCGCCATGCCGCCGATATACTGAAAGGCAAAGGCCGCGGCGAGGGCTGCGACGGAGCCTAAGGTGGCCAAGAGGAGCAGGGTCTGGCGGGTCATGCGGGCACACTCGTGGCTGGCAGGGGGCTGGCAGGGGGCGGTTTGCGGGGCGGAGCGGTCGGGCAGGGTTGGCTGGGTCTTGCGGGTTCCGGTGTAGCCAAGCCGGGGATTTTGCGCGCGGGCGATGCAGGTCAGGATTTGGCTTGGATCGCGTCGCGGTCGGGCGGTCGGTCGGATGGGATGCGCCACGCAGCCTGGGTTGGTGGCTGCGATCGCGCTAAGGCTCAGGGGGGGCGTGGCATCGGGTTCGGGTCGTCTTGAGGTTACAGGTAGGTTTTGGCCAGCCATAGCGCCGCACCTGCCACCAGCACGATCAGGGCCACCATGGCAAGGCGTTTGCGGATCAACTCTGCGATAGCTTCGCCGTAGCGCGCCAGTGCCCAGCCGAGCAGGAAGAATTTGGCACCGCGTGCGACGATGGCCGCAAGGATGAAAAGCCACAGGTTGAAGCCGATGGCGCCGGCCAGGATGGTCACCACTTTCATCGGCGGCAGGTGGGCTATGCCGGAGGTGATCAGCAAGAGCAGGATGGTTCCGGTGCCGGTCCGGGCTTTGAGCGCCTCGAACGCGGGCATCGAGTGCCAGAAGGTCAGGATCGGGGCGGCGATCAGGTCGAACAGGAAGTGGCCGATCAGCCAGCCGAAAATGCCGCCCATGACCGAGAAGACCGCAGCGATGGCGGCGTAGCGGAGCGCACGCTCGGGTTTGGCCAGGCACATCGGCAGGAACAAAATCTCGGCAGGCAGCGGAAACACCGAGCTTTCGACGAAGGCCACCACGGCCAGCACCGCTTCGGCGCGGGGCGAACCGGCTTCGGCGCGCAGGCGCTGGGTCAGGCGTTCGAACATCGGCGGTCCTTTGGGTCGGCGGTTCCATGGGCAGGGCTGCGGTCGGGTCGGCCAGACGCCGGGTGATCAGGGTTGGCAACCGGGCGCGGCGTTTGGCATCGGCTTTGGCGAGTTTGGCCGCGAAGGTCAAGCGGGGCTTGCGGCAGGGGGTTTGGGCTTCATGCAAGATGAGGCGGCTATGACATGGAGTGGCGCGGACGGCGGCCATCGAGATTGGCTGTGACAGGTTGCAGCGCAATGCCGCGCAGGTGCCAAGCC
>JAYTQA010000200.1:0-4081 GCA_043746955.1 bacterium
GACTTGCCCATTCGATCCCCCTACATCTGGTCAAGAGAACGGAACCACAGATCAGCCCTCATGGGAATCCTGAATCGTAAGAAAAGCGACATGCTCTAAGCCGGAGGCATCGAGGCCCCCGGCTTTTTCGCCCTCGCGCTGAACTTAAGCCGTGACCCTGACCATCCTTGGCACCGGCAGGAATACCGCCGCATTGGCGGCGAGGCTCATCGTTGTTCCACGGAACGAGCCTCCACGCGAAGGGCCAACCAATGCGGTGCTGCCACCAGCAACTGTCACCGTATGCCGCTTGGGTGACAGGTTGAACACGCAGAGCAGCGTCTCGCCCTCCAGCTGCCGGGTGAAGGCAAGCAGCGGCTCGGGCAGGTCGAAGAAGCTGGTTTCGCCGGTTCGGAGCGCGTTGGAGCCTTTGCGGAAAGCCAGCATCGCGCGGTAATGTTCCAGCACGGACCCCGCCACCCCGGTCTGGCTCGCCACATTGCGCGCCAGTTGCGGCGGCTTCACCGGCAGCCACGGCTTGCCGGTGGTAAACCCACCGTTCACTGACCCGTCCCACACCATCGGCGTGCGGGTGTTGTCGCGGCCAATCGGTTCCGGCCAGAAGTTGATGCCTTGCGGGTCGGTCAGTTCTTCCAAGCTAAGTATGGTATCGGTCTGGCCAATCTCCTCGCCCTCCCACAGGCAGATCGAACCTTGAAACGACAAGAGCAACGCGGCGGCCTGTTTTGCCAAAGCGTCCTGGCTCACGCCATGTTTGGCCCAGCGAGAGGCGTGGCGCACCACGTCGTGGTTGGAAAACGCCCACATCGGCCAGCCATTTGGCGCCCCGGCGAAGAAATCGGCAATCCGGGTGCGGAAGAATGCCGCCGAGTAGTCGTAGCCCATCATTTCGAACGAATAGCACTGATGCAGCCGGCCCGGCGCGGTATATTCGCCCATCATCGCAATGGCATGGTGGCTTTCGCCCATCTCGCCCACGGTGGATTTGTCGGGGTATTCATCCAGCACGCGGCGGATGCGTTCCATCCAGGCCAGATTCTCCGGCTGGTTTTTAGAGAACAGGTGGTATTGCATCGAGTAGGGGTTGCCGTCCGGCGCGGTCTTGACCTTGTAATCGGCGGCGTCGTTACGAAACATCGCGTCCTTGTAGAAATAGTTAACGGTGTCGAACCGAAAGCCATCGACGCCGCGGGCGAGCCAAAAGCGCAGCACGCTTTCCATGTAGTCGACCACCGCAGGGTTGCGGTAGTTGAAATCGGGCTGCTGCGGCAAAAAGCTGTGCATGTAATACTGCTTGCGCCGCGCGTCCCAGGTGAAGGCCGGGCCGCCGAACACCGACAGCCAGTTGCAGGGCGGCATGCCGTCCGGGCGCGGATCGACCCAGATGTACCAATCCGCTTTCGGATTGGTCCGGTCCCGGCGGCTTTCCGCGAAAAAGCGGTGTTGGTCCGAACAATGGTTCAGCACCTGGTCAATGATGACCTTCAGCCCCAATGCGTGGGCCTTTGCCACCAGCGCGTCGAAATCGGCAAGTGTACCGAACACCGGGTCGACATCGGTGTAATCCGAAACGTCATAGCCCATGTCGAGCATCGGCGAGGTGAAGAACGGGGAGAGCCACACCGCATCGCAGCCCAGACCCGCGATATGGTCCAGCCGCCGGGTGATCCCTTGCAGGTCGCCGATGCCATCGCCGTTATCGTCCTGAAACGACCGGGGATAGACCTGATACATCACCGACCCGCGCCACCATTCCGCCATGTCAAGCCTCTTGCCGTTGGGATTCGGCGGTCAGCATAGGGCGGCGCGACCTGCGATTCAAACCGCTTTCAGAAACTCCCAGAGGTCGCGTGATGGGCGCGGAAACCCGGAGTTCCCTTTCCGCATCGCGGGTTCAGACCGCGAAAATATGCGCCTGCGCCGGATCGAAGGTCATCGACAGTTCCGCCCCGATCGGGAACACCGCATCCCGCGCCATGGCGGCAATCAGGCGGTTGCCGTCGCCCATGGTCAGCTCCACCACAGTTTCCGCGCCCAGCCGTTCGGTCAGCGCCACGCGGCCGTGCAGCATCCCACCAATTTCCGCCGGTGTCAGGTACTGCGGTCGCAGCCCCAGCTGGGCCTTGCCGCCGACCGTGTAGCCCGGCGTTTTGGCCGTGACCTCGACCGGATCAAGTGCGGCATTGGACACCAGGATTTTGTTGCCGGACACACCCTTCACATCGACATCCAGAAAGTTCATCGACGGCGAGCCCAGAAAGCCTGCCACGAACAGGTTGGCGGGGTTGTGGTACAACTCCATCGGCGAGCCTATTTGTTGCACCAGACCGTCTTTCAGCACGACGATCTTGTCGGCCAAGGTCATCGCCTCGACCTGATCATGGGTCACATAGATCATCGTGGCACCCAAAGTCTGGTGCAGCTTGCCGATCTCCAGCCGCATGTCCATCCGCAATGCGGCGTCAAGGTTGGACAGCGGCTCGTCAAACAGAAAGACCTGCGGTTTACGGACGATCGCCCGCCCGATGGCAACCCGTTGGCGCTGGCCACCGGACAACTGGCTGGGCCTACGCTCCATCAGGTGTTCCATTTGCAGGATGCGGGCGGCCTCGGCGACCTTTTCGTCTTTTTCAGCTTTCGAAGCGCCCGCAATCGTCAAACCGAACGCCACATTCTCGCGCACCGTCATATGCGGGAAAATCGCGTAGCTTTGGAACACCATCGCCACGCCGCGATCTTTGGGCGGCAGGTCGTTGACCCGTTTGCCGCTGATCGTCAGTTCCCCCGAGGAAATGTCCTCCAAGCCTGCGATCATCCGCAACAACGTGGATTTGCCGCAGCCAGACGGACCGACGAACACGACGAACTCGCCATCCTTGATGTCAATGTCGACGCCCTTGATGATATGCGCGTTGCCATAGCTTTTTTTTAGAGCTTTCAGTGTGATGGCGGCCATTTGTCACTCCGCAGCTTGGGCTAAGGGTTGCACATGCAGCAGCCCATCGGGCCTTGCAACGACGGGTTCAGGGTCCATGACATAGCCGCCGAACTGGTCGTTGGGGCCATGAGCAAAGCCAAGGATGACCATGCCTTTGGGGGTCTGGACAATGCGGGCCGCATAGCGGCGGCAGGGCAGATCGCCGTCCAGAAAGTCACCGGGCGCCAGGCGCCACGGGCCCCGCGGATGGTCCGCGATCAGATAATGGGTGCCGGTCACCGGGCTTTGCTTGTTGGTGCGGCGGTATTGTTCCGACCATTGGTGACCCGAGGTGCAGAACAGGCAGTACCAATTCCGCCCCTGTTGAAAGACCTGCGGCACTTCCAATTGACCCATGCCGCCGACAAAAACCGGAGGACGGAGGGTCCAGTTCAACAGGTCGGGAGAGGTGGCAAAGCCAATCGCCCCACCGGCGTTGGGTTCCGGTATCCCCGGCGCGCGGGCGGTGAAATACATCAGCCAGCCGTCGCTGTCCGGGTCGCGCATCACCCAAGGGTCGCGCATGGCGCGGTCGTGCCAATGGCCGGGGATGTGGTCTTTCTCGTAAGTGTCGGCGTTGGGACCTTCGATATCCAGACACAACCCATCGCCCACCCGCACCCAGGAGTGCAGGTCGGTGGAGGTGGCATGGCCGATCCGCTGGTACAGCGACGCCTCGGAAAGCCGCGTACCCGTGTAGAACAGATGCCACAGGCCAGCGGCGTCCTGCACCACCGATCCGGTCCAGGTCGTGCTGTCATCCCAAGCGGGACCCGCCGCAGGCCCAAACATCGTGCCCAGATGGGTCCAGTTGACCAAATCTTTCGAGGTCGCATGGCCTTGCGTCACGTTCAGATGCCGCAGGTCGGGGTCGATCAGGCTGGTGTTGGCTTGCAGAAAAAAGCCGTGCCAGGTGTCGCCGTCCTTGGCATACCAGCTGTCCCAGATCCATTTGCCGTCAATTTTGATGACCATGTTGCAACCTCAACCCTTCACGCCGGTCGAGGCTAGAGCGTGTCGCCTTCATTTGGTTTCATATCCTGCGGCGTGGAAGTAGTTTTGGCATTCATGTTGTGGGAAGAGGTCGCAGACCGTTCCGACGAG
>JAYTQA010000201.1:0-1484 GCA_043746955.1 bacterium
GCCGATCCGGCCAGCGGGGCCAGCATCGGCGAGACCGAGAACACCAGGAAGATCTTCGACATCATGCGGGTCGCCTCAGCCCCGGTGAACATGTCGCGCACGATGGCGCGGGGGACGACCCCCAAGGCCGCACCCCCAAGCCCCTGCACAAAGCGGCCGGCAATCAGGCCGGTCGCCGTTTGGGCGGTGATGCACAGGATGGTGCCCAGCACGAACATCGCAATCCCGGCGTAGAGCGGGATTTTGCGGCCCGATTGGTCAGCCCACGGCCCATAAAACATCTGTGCTATGCCAAAGGCCGCGAAATAGGCGGTGATCGTGCTTTGCATAACCTGCGGCGAGGCCGACAGGCTGGCGCCGATCACCGGCATCGCGGGCAGATACATGTCGATCGCGAACGGACCGAGGCAGGACAACAGCCCCAGAATCAGGGCAGGGCGGGCCAATGAGCCGGACATGACGAACCTTTCGAATGGATAGGGGACAGGTAGCGGGGGCTGCGGGCGACGGCAAGGCAGTTTCCCCGGTGCGGGTTTCGCAGTGCGGGTTTCTCAGTGGGGTTTGTCGGTGCGGGTTTTGGGTTGCGGGATTCGCAGCCCGATTTTCCCGGTGCGGTTTTCACACTGCGGTTTTCTCAGTGCGGTTTGCCCGCTGCGGTTTTCCCGGTGCGGTTTTCCCACTGCGGTTTCCCCGGCGCGGTTTGCCCGCTTCGGGTTTCGTATGCCGGTTTCAGAGTGCGGTTTTCCCCGTGCAGTTTTCCCGGCGGCTCTGGCCCTTTTGCTGCGGCGCGGCTAGTTTGGGGCGAAATCGCAAAGGCGGGCTGATGGATTACGCGACCTTGCTGCCCATGCTGGCTTTGCTGTTGGTGATCGGGGCTGCGACCGGGGTCATTGCCGGGCTGCTTGGGGTCGGCGGCGGCATCGTGCTGGTGCCTGCGTTCTTTTACCTGTTCGGACGCTTGGGTTTCGCGTCAGATCATCTGATGCAGGTCTGCATCGGCACTTCGGCGGCGACGATTGTGGTGACCTCGATCCGCTCGGTCTTGCTGCACAACAAGAAGCGGGCGGTGGCGTGGGACGTGTTGCGCGCGTGGGCACCGTTTCTGGTGCTGGGGTCGTTGCTGGGGGTCATCGCGGCCTATTGGCTGAAAAACACCGCATTGCAGGCGATTTTCGGCGGTTTGGCGATGGTGGCCGGGCTTTACATGGCGTTCGGCCGGGCAGAGTGGCGGTTAGGCCCCGCCATGCCCGCCAACCCGGTCAGGGGCGTGGAGGCCGTGGGCCTTGCGTTCTTTTCCACCCTGATGGGGATTGGCGGCGGCACCTTTGGCGTGCCGCTGATGACGCTCTACGGCATGCCGATCCACCGGGCGGTGGCCACTGCTTCCGGGTTTGGCGTGCTGATTTCGGTGCCGTCGCTGATCGGGTTCCTGTTTTTGCAGGTGCCCGCGGCACCGCCCCTGTCGATTGGCGCGGTCAATCTGC
>JAYTQA010000202.1:0-4063 GCA_043746955.1 bacterium
CTTGGCAAAACCCATATGTCCGAACTGGCGTTCTCCGGCTTGGGCCTCAACCCGGTCACCGCCACCCCGCCCTGCATCAACGACGAGGCGGCCGTCCCCGGCGGCTCCTCCTCCGGTGCTGCCGCCTCGGTGGCCTACGGCCTCGCCCCTGCCGCCATCGGCTCCGACACCGGCGGTTCGGTCCGGATCCCGGCGGCATGGAACGACCTCGTGGGCCTCAAAACCACCCACGCCCGCCTGCCCACGAAAGGCGTGGTGCCGCTCTGCGACAGTTTTGACACCATAGGCCCGCTCGCCCGCACGGTGGAGGATTGCGCCCTGCTCCTATCCCTGCTCGAAGGGTCCAAAGCCCCCGACCTCACCGGCGCCAGCCTCAAAGGCACCCGCTTCGCCGTGCTGGAGACGGTGGCGATGGACGCTCTGCGCCCCGGCCCGGCCAAAGCCTTCGATGACGCCATCTTGCGCCTCACCCGGGCCGGGGCCGCCATCACCTTCGTTATAGCCCCCGAGGTCGCCGAAGCCGTCAGCCTCGCGGCCCTGCTGTTTTCGCCCGAAGCCTATGCGATCTGGTCGGCGACGATCGAGGCCGCGCCCGAAAAGATGTTCCCGCGCATCCTCGAACGCTTCCGCAGCGGCGCTGCAACCGCCGCCACCGACCATATCGCCGGCCACCGCCGCCTCCTCACCCTCCGCCACACCTGGACCGCCCGCACCCGCGCGTTCGACGCGATCCTCCTGCCGACCTCGCCGATCCTGCCACCCAACGCGCACCGTCTGCTGACCGACGACGCCTATTATGTCGCCGAAAACCTTCTGGCCCTGCGCAACACCCGGATCGGCAACCTCCTCAACCAATCTGTGCTGACCCTGCCGACCGGCCACCCGTCCTGCGGCATCTCGCTGATGGCCCCGCCAAACGACGAAGCCCGCCTCCTCCGCCTCGGCTCAGCCTGCGAACGCGCGCTCCTCCCCTAACCGCCGCCGCCTTCCGCGTTTCATCTGTCCCTAAATATCCCGGAGCGATGAGCGCCCGGAAAATCTTCCGGTGGACGATTTTCAGCGAAGAGCGCCGCGCACGCTTGCGCGGCTTGAAGGGCTAGCCCCGGCGCTTTCACCCCGCGCCAGCGCAACCATTTTGCCACAACCTCTACCACCAACCCCAACTGCCACCTTGGTTTTTCTGGACCCGGCCCCGATCCCCGGCTAACCTCGCACCATACGGGGCGCTACGACCCCGACAACCGAGGCAGCATGGCGTTTCCTGAGCGGTTTTCCAACCTGCCAGATTATGCGTTTCCGCGTCTGCGGAAGCTGCTGCAAAGCCATGCCCCCAATCTTGGCCGAGGTGGCCCAGAAATCACCATGACGATCGGCGAGCCCCGCCATCCGATGCCCGATTTCATAGGCCCGATCCTTGCCGCCAACATCGCCGGTTTCGGCCAATATCCGCCCAACGACGGCAGCCCAGAACTGCTAGCCGCGATCACCGGCTGGCTCGCCCGCCGCTACGGCGTCACCCTGTCGCCCGACCGGATCATGGCGCTGAACGGCACCCGCGAGGGCCTGTTCAACGCAGCCATTGCCATAGCCCCCGAAACCAAGAACCGCAAAACCCCGGCCTTCCTGATCCCCAACCCGTTCTACCAGGTCTACACGGTCGCCGCCGTCACCGCAGGCGCCGAGCCGGTCTATGTCCCGGCCACGGCCGCCTCCGGCCACCTGCCCGACTATGCGAGCTTGTCCGTCGAAACCTTGAACCGCACCACCGTGGCCTACCTGTGCTCGCCCGCCAACCCGCAAGGCGCTGTGGCGACCAAAGACTACTGGGCCGACCTGCTGCATCTGGCTGAAAAGCACGACTTCCGGATCTTTGCCGACGAATGCTATGCCGAGATCTGGCGCAGCGCCCCGCCGCCCGGCATCCTTGAGGTGGCCCAGCAGATCGGCGCAGACCCCGAACGGGTGTTCAGCTTCCATTCGCTGTCCAAACGCTCCAACCTGCCCGGCCTGCGCTCCGGCTTTGTCGCCGGTGGCCCGGACGGCATCGCCCAGATCCGCAAACTCCGCGCCTTCGCCGGAGCGCCTTTGCCCCTGCCGATCCAGCGGGTCTCCGAAGCCGTCTGGCGCGACGAAGCCCATGTCGTAGCCAGCCGGGCGCTTTATCAGGAAAAATTCCAACTGGCCGAACAGATCTTCGCCGGCCTGCAAGGCTTCCGCGCGCCCGAAGGCGGCTTCTTTCTGTGGCTTCCGGTCGAGGATGGCGAAGAAGCCGCCCTGAAACTCTGGCAAAACACCGGGGTCCGCGTCCTGCCCGGCGCCTACTTGTCGCGCGACTATAACGGGTTTAACCCCGGCAAGACCTATATCCGGGTGGCGCTGGTCGCCGCCAAAGAAGAAATGCAGCGCGGGCTGACCTTGCTCCGCGATTACTTGTACGGTTAAGGAAACATCATGGCCGCCTACCAAGCACGTCAGCGCGATCCCCTGCTGGATCAACGGGTCCAAGCCATGCTGGAACGCCGGGGCCGCGAGCTTTTCGGCCTGTTTCTGGTGGCAATCGCCGCCACTTTCGCCCTGATGCTGGTGTCCTACTCGGCCAACGACCCCGGCTGGATGGTTGCCACCGACCAACCCGCCCATAACGGGCTGGGCCGGATCGGAGCTGCCATCTCCTCGACCCTGATGACCGTCGGCGGGCTTGGATCGTGGGGCATTCCCGCCGTACTGTTCGCCTGGGGCGTCCGCTTCGCCTCCCACCAGGGCGCCGACCGTGCCGTCGCCCGCGTGGTGTTCGCCGTCATCGCGGTGGCGCTCGGTTCGGTCTATGCCGCAACCCTGGTGCCCGCCGCCAGTTGGCCGCACTCGTTCGGGCTTGGCGGCCTGTTCGGCGATACCATCCTCGCCTCGCTGTTGGGCATCATGCCGGTCGGCGCGGCCTTGGCCCTGAAACTCCTGAGCCTGCTGGTGGCCCTGACCTTCCTGGCAATGCTGCTGTTCGTCACCGGCTTTTCGTTGCGCGAACTCTGGTGGATCGCCCGCTTTCTGGTTCTGGGCCTGGTGGTGTGCTATTCCGGCCTGCGCGCCGCCCTTGGCAAATCCGCCCAAGGCTCGCTCAGCGCCGCCACCACCTTGGGCAGCAAATGGCAGGAACGCCGCGCCTCCAGCGCCGAACGTGCGGCCGAAGATTACGCCGCCCGCCAAACTGCCAAACAACTGGCCCGCGCCGTTGCGATCGGCACCGCCCGCATGGTGCAGGCCGATGACGAAGACGGCCCCGCCAGCTTTTCTCGCGCCGCATCGCTGCGCCCCGAACCATTACGGGCCGAACCTCTGCGGGCCGAACCCCGCCCGCTGGCCCAAAAACCTTTGGCCGGTTCTGCGGCCGACGCCGCCCCGAAACCCCGCACGTCACTGCTCGCCCGCCTGCCCGGCCTGATCCGGCGCGAACTGGACCCGGAGCCTGAACTGATAGCACCCAGGCTCGCCGCCGACCTCACCGCCCCGCCCGAGGACCGGATCAAAGCCCGGATCTCCTCCGCAATCCGCTCGCGGACCGGTAGCCCTGCCGCCGCCGTCTCGCCGATCACCGCCGCCATCCAGCGCCGCGAACCCCCGGTCGCTGGCCGCAACTTTCGCCAGCCGCTGGTAGCCGACACCAGGCCGCCTGCCCCGCCGCAAACCGCACCCCTCACCGCACCCTTCACCGCAGCGCGCAACCCGCTGATCCACCAACGCCGCGCCGAACCTGCCCAGACCGACACCGAACTCCCCGACGCCTGGGAGGACGACGACCTGCCCGTCGCCGCCGCATGGCAGGCTTATGACGCAATCGACCACACCCCCACGCCCCGTGCGCCCTTGGTTGCCGACCGTCGCCCGCAGGCCCCGCTGGTCCAGCCCACGATCAAGAAACCCAACCCCAGCCGTCAGGCCTTGGCCGAAGCCCAACCCCGCCTGAAATTTGAGGACCAGACCCCCGCCTACGAACTCCCGCCGCTTGGCCTGCTCGCCTCGCCCGCCACCGTGCAGCGCAACCCGCTCTCGACCGAGGCTTTGGAAGAAA
>JAYTQA010000203.1:0-4049 GCA_043746955.1 bacterium
TGCGGCGGCGGGTGTGACCTTGCGCCGCTAGGCATTGCGGGGTCTAATGCGCGCATAACAAGATAGGCCCCATATGCCCGACCTCCTCTCCAGCACGCCCGACACCTATGACGCCTCCTCGATCGAGGTGCTGGAGCCGTTGGAGGCGGTTCGCCTGCGCCCCGGCATGTATATCGGCGGGATTGACGAGCGCGCCTACCACCACCTCGCCGCCGAAATCATCGACAATTCGATGGATGAGGCGGTCGCAGGCCATGCCACAAGGATCGAGGTGGAACTGCACGAGGATGGCTCGCTGACCGTGCGCGACAATGGCCGGGGCATCCCGGTCGACCCGCATCCGAAATTCCCGGATAAATCCGCGCTGGAGGTGATCCTGTGCACGCTCCATTCCGGCGGGAAATTTGGCGGCAAGGCTTATGAGACATCTGGCGGGCTGCACGGCGTGGGTTCCTCGGTGGTGAACGCTTTGTCGGACCGGCTGGATGTCGAGGTGGCGCGGAACAAGGAGCTTTACGCGCAAAGTTTCAGTCGCGGCAAACCTTTGGGCGCCATTCGCAAGGTCGGGGCGGCACCCAATCGGCGAGGTACAACGGTGACCTTCCACCCTGATCCGCAGATTTTCGGCCATCAGCAGTTCCGGCCCGGTCGGCTGATGCGGCTGGCGAGGTCGAAGGCGTATTTGTTCTCCGGCGTTGAAATCCGCTGGAAAACCGCGATTGCCGAAGGCGATACGCCGATGGAGGCGGTGTTTCACTTTCCGGGCGGGCTGGCGGATTATCTGGCCGATACGCTGGAGAAAACCACGACTTACGCCGACAAGCCGTTTGCCGGAAAGGTCGGGTTTACCGAGAAGTTTGGCGTGCCGGGTTCGGTCGAATGGGCGATCAACTGGACGCCGGCGCGGGATGGCTTCATTCAAAGCTATTGCAATACCGTGCCCACGCCGGAAGGTGGCACCCATGAGGCGGGGTTCTGGAATGCGGTCCTGAAGGGCATCCGGGCTTATGGCGATCTGACCAAGAACCGTAAAACCGACCTGATCACCCGGGATGATCTGACCAACGGCGGTTGCGCCTTGGTCAGTTGTTTTATCCGCGAGCCGCAGTTTGTTGGCCAGACCAAGGACCGGTTGGCGACCGAGGAGGCGGTGCGCTATGTCGAAGGGGCGGTGCGCGACCATTTTGACAACTGGCTGGCGGGCAATACCAAATCGGCCGGGGCGATTTTAGACTTTGTGATCCTGCGGGCGGAGGAACGGCTGAAGCGGCGGCAGGAAAAGGAAACCGCGCGCAAGACCGCGACCAAGAAACTACGGCTGCCGGGCAAGCTGACGGATTGCTCGGCTAAAAACCGCGAGGGGACCGAGTTGTTCATTGTCGAGGGTGACTCGGCGGGCGGCTCGGCCAAGGCGGCGCGCAATCGGGAGACTCAGGCGTTGTTGCCGCTGAAAGGCAAGATTTTGAACGTTTTGGGCGCGGCATCGGCCAAGCTGCACGACAATTCCGAGATTCGCGATATCTGTGAGGCTTTGGGTGTGGCGATGGGGGCCAAGTTCAACGTCGACGACCTGCGCTATGACAAGATCATCATCATGACCGATGCGGATGTTGATGGCGCGCATATCGCCAGCCTGCTCATGACCTTCTTCTTTGCCCAAATGCGCCCGCTGATCGACAAGGGTCATCTGTACCTCGCCTGCCCGCCGCTGTACCGGCTGACCCAGGGGGCGCGGCGCATCTATGTGGCGGATGATGCCGAAAAAGAAGCGATGCTCGCCAAGGGCTTGGGCGGGCGCGGCAAGATCGACGTGCAGCGGTTCAAGGGCTTAGGTGAGATGGACGCCAAAGACCTGAAAGACACCACGATGAACCCGCTGACGAGGCAGTTGATCCGGGTGACGATTGTCGAGGAAGACCCCGGCGAGACCGGGGATTTGGTGGAACGGCTGATGGGAAAGAAGCCGGAGTTGCGGTTCCAGTATATTCAGGAGAACGCCAGGTTTGTGGAGGAGTTGGATGTTTAGAGAGGCTGGCCTTTAGCGATCCACTCGGCCATGGCAGCCATCAATTCGGCGGTAGGGTACTCTTTGATTTCTTCCTCGCTCGCACCTTCTTGAAGTTTCTTTTCCCAGTACCATTCTTGGAAATCTTCATAATGCGCCAATATGCGTGATGCCCCCACAGATTGCGCACCAGCTTCGGTTACCAACCAATTTCTGACTGCAGAGACGGCTTTTCTATAGTCAGCTCCATGCGCAACAATGTCACTTCCAGAAATATCTGAAATCGCCGCTTGGAAACGATAGCGCTTTTCCTCAAGTATCAGAAAGCGCTTTTGGTCACGGCCTTGGCCAAAGTATTGTCTGCACCCATAGTCGATGCCCAACTCGAATGGCATATTCAGTCGAAAGTGTTCACCTTTCTTTGTTGCCTGACAGCGACTCAAATCATGGATCGAGAATTTGATGACTCAATCAGGCCCCTGATCTTCTCTAACCTATTTTCGCCACCGTCATTGCGTTCAGTTGCCAGTCTTGGAGTTTTCCTAAGATACAAAACACAGAAAAGAATGGCCTGCAAAATCGGCTCAAAATCGGAGTCGAATGGGCAGTTGATAAATACGGAGTCTTCAAATTTGTCGTTGGCCACACTTAGCCTTTCGGCCGGAAAGGGTCTTTTCCAAAAGAACTACGCTCACGAATACGGCCATCCTCGCCATGTATGTATAGTTCGGTTCCATTCGCCTTTGCGCGTTCGAGAGCCTCTTTCACAGCCTCTTTTTGAGTCTCGAAAGTTCCACTCGTCCTACTTGCACCAGCAGTCCGAACGCTCCATTTGCCCCCTTTGGGCACGACATGCAGTCCCTTGGTTGACATGAAAACTCTCCTTCTGTCCAAACTATAGTTGGGTTCTGTCTGTCTGCCAATCAATATGCATCGATAATTTTGGACACCTCGTGCCCCCCCTCACACCAACCGCCCATCCGCCAGCCTGACCACCCTATCCATCCTCCCGGCCAGCTCCATGGGATGCGCGGCAGTCAAACAACCGCAGAAAAGTCTGAATTAAAAGTTAACACAAAATCTCAACCCATTGATTCTATTATCTTTCCAAAAGTGTCCACATGTGGACGCCTTACACCACCCTGCCCTCCTCCAACCTGACCACCCTATCCATTCTCCCGGCCAGCTCCATGTTATGGGTGGCGATCAGGGCGGAGAGGCCGGTTTCGCGGACCACCTGCATCAGCACGTCAAACACATGGTCCGCGTTGGCGGGGTCGAGGTTGCCGGTGGGTTCATCGGCGAGCAGGAGCCGGGGGGCATTGGCCAGCGCGCGGCAGAAGGCGACGCGCTGCTGCTCGCCACCGGACAGGGCAGCGGGGCGGTGATCGGCGCGGGGCAGGCAGCCGACTTGGGACAGGAGATCGCGGGAGCGGGCGTCGGCGGCTTTGCGGGGCACGCCGTTGGCGAGTTGCGGCAGGGTGATGTTTTCCAGCGCGGTGAATTCGGGCAGGAGGTGGTGGAACTGGTAGATGAAGCCCACCTCGGCCCTGCGGGCGTCGGTTCTGGCGCGGTCGTTGAGCCGCGACATTTCGCGGGTGTCGTAGTGAATCTGGCCGTTGTCGGCGACATCCAAGAGGCCAGCGATCTGCAACAGGGTGGATTTTCCGGCACCGGAGGGGGCGACCAGGGCCACGACTTCGCCCGGTGCGACGGTCAGGGACGCGCCCCTTAGCACCACGACTTCTGACGGTTTGCCCCGGTTGTAGGCTTTGTCAATGCCCTGCAGGGTCAAGGCGTTACTCATAGCGCAGCGCCTCCACCGGGTTCATCCGGGCGGCTTTGCGGGCCGGGATCAGGGTGATGAGGAACGACAATCCGAGCGACAGGGCCATGGCGGAGCCGACGTCTTGCGCTTGCAGTTTGGCGGGCAGGTTGTAGATGCCACGGATCGAAGGATCCCAGACGCCGCCGCCGGACCAGTAGTTCACAAACGAGAAAATCGGGTCGATGTAGAGGGCGAACAGGCAGCCTAAAGCCACGC
>JAYTQA010000204.1:0-4045 GCA_043746955.1 bacterium
CACGATGCACCTGCCCGCTTGGGCCGACACCGAATGGCTGAAGCAGTTGGTGGCCGAACAGATGGTCACTGTGCGCAACAAGCGCGGCTTCGGCCATCAAGAATGGCAGAAGATGCGAGAGCGGAACGAAGCCTTGGACTGCCGGGTGTACGCCCGCGCGGCGGCGTGGATCCTTGGCGCCGACCGCTGGGACGAGGCCACCTGGCGTTCGCTGGAAGCCCAAGCGGGCGTGGAAACCAAAGAACAGGTGATGGCCGTGATGGTGGAGCCGACCGCCCCGACCGCCGGAACCGTTCTGACACCGCGCCGCCGCCGATCTGGCGCGGTGACCCCGAAATATATGAGGTAGCGACAATGACTCTCGCAGAAATGCAGGCGCTGCTCAGCGCCCTGCTGGGCATGCGCTTTGGTGGCGTCCGTTCGATCACCTACGACGGTCGCCAGATCAGCTATGGCTCGGACGCCGAGCTTGCGACGGCGATCTTCGATCTGGAACGGCGCATCGCAGCCGCCGACACCACAGTCAAGCGCTCGCGGGTGTCCCGGCCCTTTGCCAGCAAGGATCTGTGATCATGGCCACGACCAATTGGCGGGCGCGTGTTGGCGCATGGGTCGGCGGCTTTGGCTTGCCGGGCGGGTTCGATGCCACCTCGGGCCAGCGGCGGTTGAAGGGCTTTGTCACCTCGCGCGCCCATGTCAACGCACTGATCGCCGCCTCCGGGCCGGAGATGAATGCCCGGGCCCGTTGGTTGGTGCGCAACAACGGCTATGCCGCAAATGCCATCGAGAGCTGGGCGGCGAACACGGTCGGCGATGGGATCAGCCCCAATTCCAGCATCGAACAGGCCGCCCGCAAGGATGCGGTTCAACGGTTGTGGCTGGCCTGGACCGATGATGCCGACGCCGAAGGGCTGACGGATTTCTATGGGTTGCAGCGTCGGGCTGCCCGCGAGGTGTTCATGACAGGCGAGGTCTTCCTGCGCTTCAGGCCGCGCCGCCCGGAGGATGGGCTCTCAGTGCCGCTGCAAGTCCAGATGCTGCCATCCGAAATGTTGCCCCTCAATCACAACGCGGTGGACGCCAATGGCAACGTCATCCGTCAGGGCATCGAATTTGACCGGGTCGGTCGCCGCGTTGCCTTCCACTTCCTGCGCCGCCACCCGGGCGACAGCACCGATCCCGGCCTATCCGGCGAAACTGTGCGGGTTCCGGCATCCGAGGTCTTGCACATCATTGACCCGGTGGAAGCTGGGCAATTGCGCGGCGTCTCACGCTTTGCCCCCGCAATCGTGAAGTTATTTCTGCTCGATCAGTACGACGACGCGGAATTGGACCGCAAAAAGGTGGCGGCGATGTATGCGATGTTCGTGACCTCGCCAGCGCCAGACAACCCGCTGGCCCCGCCCGACGAGGAATATGAAGTTGCCCCCGGCCAGGTGGTCCGGCTCGATCCCGGTGAGGATGTGACCGTCAGCGCCCCGGCCGATTCTGGCTCCACCTACGAGCCATTCCAGTACCGCACGCTGCTGCAGATCTCGGCGGCGCTGGGCATTCCGTACGGGTACCTGTCCAATGACGGGGCAAAGGGCAACTTCTCGAACTCGCGGCTGTCATTGATCGAATTCCGCCGCAGGGTGTCGGCTTGGCAGCATTCGGTGATGGTATTCCAGATGTGCCGACCGGTCTGGGCGCGCTTCATGGACACCGCCGTGCTGGCGGGCGCGTTGCGCCTGCCCGGTTATGATCGCCGCCGCGCCGAATACCTCGCCTGCAACTGGTTGCCGACCAAGTGGGATTGGGTTGATCCCTTGAAGGACGCCAATGCCGAGATCGCCCAGATCGAAGCGGGCCTGAAATCGCGCACCCAAGCCATCGCCGAGCGCGGCTATGACGCCGAACAGGTCGATACAGAGATCGCCCGCGAACGCGACCGGGAACGCAGGCTGGGCCTCGACTTCCGCCGTCCGGGATCGCCTGCGCAGGCACATGGCGCGAGCGACCCGAACGCTGATCCCAACGCCGCTGACCAGAACCCGCAGGATCAGATTGCGCAGGATCCCAACCAAGGCCCGGCCCAAGACGCTGCCCCATAGGAGGCATGACGATGTTCCATGCACAGATTGCCCAGCGGGCCTTCAACACACCTCTTCTGGTCGAGCCGTCAAAGGCGATGGCATTTCTATCAGGGCTCGGCCCGCGTATCACCGGACGGCAGTTGCGGCTGACCGGAATTGAAGTTGGGCCGGAAGATATGGCCCATGCGGCGCTGCCTGCCCATGCCGGGATCCTAACCCATGGTCTCGCCGAGCAATATCAACGGGATGGCCAGACGCCCTTTGCGATGGTCGATGGTGTGGCCGTGATCGAAGTGTCCGGCGTGCTCGTCCATCGCGGCGCTTGGATAGGGCAGTCGTCCGGGCAGACGTCTTATGAAGGCATCGCAGCCCAACTTGCCTCTGCCGCTTCGGACCCGACGGTGCGCGGGATCGCACTGGAGATCGACAGCTTCGGCGGCGAAGTGGCGGGTGTGTTCGATCTGGCCGATGCCATTCGGGCGGCGCGGGCGGCAAAACCGGTTTGGGCCTTCGTCGCCGAACATGCCTTCTCGGCAGGCTATGCGCTGGCGTCCCAGGCCGACCGGATCGTCCTGCCGCGCACCGGGGCGGTCGGCAGCATTGGTGTGGTGGTGATGCATGCCGACCTGAGCGGCCAACTGTCAGACGCGGGTGTAACCGTCACCCTGATCCATTCCGGGGCGCACAAGGTCGATGGCAATCCCTATGCGCCGCTGCCCGATCCGGTGCGAGCGCGCATTCAGGGCGAGATCGACAGCATCCGCACCCTGTTCGCGCAGACCGTCGCCGCCGGTCGTGGCCGCCGTATGAATGCCGAAGCGGCGCTGGCCACCGAAGCCGAATGCTATCGCGGCGCGGATGCCGTGGCGGCCGGGCTTGCCGATGAAGTGTCCGACCCGGCATCGGCCTTTGCCGCCTTCGCCGCCGCCGTAAATGGGTGCGGCCCCATCCGAAGCACTGGGCACGCCCGCCCCTCACAAACCCAACTTTCCAAGGAGCTGACCATGAAACCCAACGCAACCACCACGACCGAACCCCCTGCCACCGATGAAACTGAACACGAGGCGGCGCCCGCGCCTGCCCAACCGAACCCAACGCCTGCTGAACCAGCTGTCGTTCCTGCCCCCGCTCCGACCGAGGCCGCCACTGCCGTGGCACTTGTCCGCGCTGAGGCGGCGGAGTTGGCCACCATCGGGGCGCAGGCGGCGAGGCTGGGCCTCTCGATTGACGTGGCTGAAGCTGTCCAGAAGGGGATCCGACCGGACGCGCTGCGCGCCTCCGTCCTGAACCAGCTGGCCGCGCGCAGCGATGCTGCCGCAATTGCTGTGGTCCCGCCGCCCAAGTCGGCCGCGCCGGAAAGCCCGCTGCTGGTCGCCGTCAAGCGCGCCGCCAGCGCGCAGAAATCGGCCTGAAGCCCAAGCCATCGCGTCGGACGCGATGGCGTCACCCCCCACCAAAAAGGGATCTGAACCATGCCCACCCTCACGCAGGCACCGTCGCAAGCCGATGTCGTCAAATTCCAGATTGAGCCGAACTACACCAACGAGGCGATCACCCTGCTGCTCGGCACGAACTACAAGTCCGGGTCCGTGCTCGGCAAAATCACCGCAACCGGCAAATACAAGCTGGCGGTCGTCGGTGCTGTCGATGGTTCGGCCGTGGCTGTGGCAGTCCTGCTGAACCCGGCCGACGCCACGTCAGCGGATGCCACCGGCATTATTCTGGCACGCGGCCCTGCCATCGTCTCGAAAGTCGCACTGGTCTTTGACGCAACCGTCAACACCGTCCCGCTCACCGCCACCAAATGGACCGAGCTGACCGCTGTCGGCATTGTGCCGCGCACCAGCGCCTGATCCCTAAAACCCATCCAGTGCCGACGCCCGACTTGCCAGTCGTCGCGCCTGATCTCACCTCAAAACCCCTGGAGACAAAGATGAACGCCATCATTCGCAACCCGTTTGACGCGGGCG
>JAYTQA010000205.1:0-1472 GCA_043746955.1 bacterium
AAAGACGTGATCGGCACCACAGGCGGCAAGCACGGTCAGGGCCAGCAGGCTGAGAAGGGCGCGGATCATCGGCATTCCTTTGGGTCAGGCGTCGGCCAAAGCCATGATGATCAGGATCAGCACCGAAATGCCCGCCCCCCAGGTGACCATGCGGATAAAGCCGTTGAAGGTCTTTTCCTTGGCGCTGATGTCCATGTCGCCCGGTTTGAATTCGGCCATGCTGGCAACCCTTTGCTGATCCGTTTGCCTGCCCATACCCTAATCAATCGGCCCTGTCACGGGGGCACGGGCGGCCAGTGTCATACGGCTTGCCACAGCCATGCGCCTTCGGGCGACAGGGTGCGGGTGACGATGCCGCGCCGCAGCAGGTGGTTCAGGTTGGCCATCGCTTCGGCCAATGCCAGACCCATATCAGCGGGGCCGATCTCGCGGCGATAGAGCACGGCAAAGCAATCGGTGGCGCGGCGCGGCGTGGACAGGTGGTCGGTCAGCCGGGCGAGGGTCGCGTCATGCGCGTCGATCATCTGGCGCAGGCGGTGCGGCAGGCCGGTGAACGGCAGGCGGTGGCCGGGCAGCACAAGGTGGTCGTCGCGGGCAAATTCCAGCAGGCTGCGCTGGGTCGTCAGGTATTCGGCCAAGGGGTCGGCGTCGGGTTCGGTGGCGTAGACGCCGATATTGGGGGAAATGCTGGGCAAAAGCTGATCGCCGCCGAGGATCAGGTTGTCATCCATGCTCCACAGCATCGCATGATCGGGGGCGTGGCCTTGACCCAACCGCACCAGCCAGCGCCGACCGCCCGCCGTGATCACATCGCCTTCGCTGATCCGCGTGAAACCCAGCGGCATCGGGGCCACCACATCGCGAAAGTTAAACGGGCGTTCGGTGGCCTTTTCGGCCTGCATCGCGGCATCCAGACCGGCGCGCTGCAAGAACAGCAGGGATTCAGGGCTGGGCAGGCGCTGTTCGTCCAGCGTCAGCATCCGGGCATAAAACCAGGCGGTGCGGGGGGTGATCAGTTCAACCCCTTGCGCCTGAAACCAGCCGGCAAGGCCAATGTGGTCGGGGTGGTGATGGGTGACAATCAGCCGCGCCACCGGTTTGTCACGCAACGGCACGGCGAGCAGGGCCTGCCAGATCGCCTTGGCGTGTTTGGAGGCGATGCCGGTATCGACCAGCGTCCAGCTGTCGCCATCGTCCAGCGCGTAGCAGTTCACATGGTCCAGACCAAACGGCAGGGGCAGGCGCAGCCAGCGGACGGCGGGCGCAACCTCGACCGCGTCATAAGTGCCGGGCGGGGTGGCAAACGGGTATTGGATGGCATCGGTCACGCCGACAGCGCCTCGGGTGTTATGGCATACAGCCCGGCGGCACCTTCGCGGGCTTGGGCCAACAGGGCGGCATGTTCGGGCAGCAGGCGGCGGATTGCAAAGCGGGCCAGCGGTTCGCGGGCCGGGTCGAGTGTGGCGGCGGTC
>JAYTQA010000206.1:0-4032 GCA_043746955.1 bacterium
GCGCAGGCTGCCCTCAACCCCCCTGCCGCCGCCGCGTACCGCCGCCTCAAACGCCGCGCGCGGAAACGGTAATGCGCCCGACCCCGCCAAAGCGCCAAACAGCGAGGCTGAAATCACCGACCCGTTCTGCACCGCCAAAGCCTCAAAATCCGCCGCAATAAAGCGCTTCGCCGTCAAACCCGCCGCGGCCATCACCTCGTCGGAATTGGCGATCCCGTTGCCCGGTTCGATCTTCTCCGACACCGCCAATGCCCGATGGGTCGAGGCGATCAGCGTGGTCCGATCCGGCGTCACAAACCCCCGGATCATGGCGCGCCCGGCCTCCATCATCTCGGCGGCAATCAGGATATCCACGTCACCGGCCGCTGGCATCAGCGAGAAGATCGGCACGCCGTCACTCGACGGAGCCATCTCCACATAGTAAACCGTGGCCCCGGTCCGCTGCGACACCCCCGCGACCGAGGTGGCCTGCACCGCATAGCCGTTCGCCCGCGCGACAGCCTCTATCCAACCGGTCAAAACCCCGCCGCCCTGGCCCCCGACCGCCAAAACCGCCAGCTTGATGACCTCCGCAAGTTTGGCGTCGATCGGCGCCTGGGCCAGTTCAAGGGTCACGCCGACACCTCAAACGACAGCCGCTTCGCTGCGCGGCGAGATTGCAGCCAGCCAATCACCCGTGCCCGAAATGCCGCAAACCTGGCCTCGAGTCTCGACGGGTTGTGCACGACATCCGCCCGATAAAAACTCGGGCACAAAATCGCCGCATCGGCCACTTCACCGCAATTTCCGCAGCCAACACAGCTTTGGTCAATGACGGCCACCGGGTCATCCCGCAGCGGATCGTCCAGCACTTTCAAGCCCAAAGACGGGCAACCCGACAGCCGGATGCAGGCATGATCTCCGGTGCAAATATCCTCATCCACGCCAAAACGGGGGGCCTCCACCCGCCGCCCTTGTTTTATGGCGGCGAGTGCGAGGGGCTTTTCGCGCCGCTGCTTGTTGAGCATACACTCTGAGGAGGCGACAATCACCTTGGGCCCCTTATTATCCGTCGTCAGCGCCTCCAGCAACGTATCGCGCAAATGGGCCACGTCGTAGGTCCGGTCAATCTGCCTGACCCAGTCGATCCCAATTCCCTTCAACGCCTTGGCGATCGGATGCTTGGTCGCCTTGGTCGGGTTATCGGCCCGCGACGACATCACATCCTGGCCTCCGGTCGCCGCCGAATAGTAGTTGTCAACAATCACCGCGACCGAGTCCGACTTGTTGAACGCCATATTGCCAAAACTGCTGGAAAGTCCGTTGTGCCAAAACCCGCCGTCGCCGATAATCGAAATCGGTCGGGTTGCACCACCTCCGTCAAACGCGGCGTTGGCAGCGGGTCCAAGGCCATAGCCCATCGTTGCCCCGCCAATCTCAAACGGCGGCAGGCTTCCGAACAAATGGCAGCCAATATCCGCGGTAATTTGCAGCTTGCCCGTCTGTTTTTGCACAAGCTTCATTGCCGCAAAAATCGGCCGTTCCGGGCAGCCCACGCAAAATCCGGGCGGTCTGATCGGCACCGTCCGCGACAGGTCCGGCAGTTTGGGCTTATCCTGGTTGGGCGCGCGGACCATGGCAGGCAGCATATCCGGCGCCGCTAGTCGCAAAAACGCGGTCAAGCCATCATACATCACCTGGCCGGTATATTCTCCCGCCATTGGCAGAATGTTTTTGCCATGTAGCTTGACGCTGGAGCCAGCCCGGTAAAGATAGGTCGTCAAAGTCTGTTCAATAAATTCCGGCTGACCCTCTTCAATCAGCAGGACATGCTCTTTGCCCTGACAAAACGCTAAAAACTCCGAGGATATCAGCGGGTAAGTGACATTGAGCACGTAAATCGGAACCTTGGACGTCCCGTAAATATCAGCCAAACCCAACCTTTGCAGCGCCCGAACGACACCGTTATACATTCCACCCTGAATGATCAAGCCAACCGGCGCCTGCTTCGGGCCAAAAAGTTCGTTCAACCCATGCTCAACCACGAATTTCTCCGCCGCAGGCCAGCGGTTTTTGATCTTGTCCTGCTCGTGGACGTAAGACATTGGTGGCAACACGACCCGTGCGAAATCAGACCGCGGGGACTTCAACGCATCTTTCACGGAAAGCGTTGGCCGCCGGTTGGCCTTGGTCCTAAAACTCCCGGTCACATGGCAAGACCGGATGCGTACCATCAACATCACCGGAGAATTGCTGGCCTCTGATAGGGCAAATCCGTCCGACACCGCTTTGGTAATGCTGGTTAAATTGGGCCGGGGGTCTAACAGCCAAAACTGTGACTTCATGGCAAAGGCGTGGCTCCGCTCTTGCATGATGCTAGAGCCCTCGCCGTAATCTTCACCCAAAATAATAAGCGCCCCGCCAGTTACGCCAGACGATGCCAGATTGGCCAAAGCGTCCGAGGCGACATTGACTCCGACCGGCCCCTTGATGGTTACCGCGCCGCGAATCGGATAATGAACGGAGGCCGCGAGCATCGCCGCCGCTGCGGCTTCATTGGCGTTCGCTTCAAATCGAACCCCCAATTCGTCCAGCAACTCCTGGGCATCCGCCAAGACGTCCATCAGATGGGAAATCGGTGCGCCCTGATAGCCGCCGACATAGCCCACACCATTTTCCAGCAACGCCTTGGTGATCGCCAAAATACCTTCACCAGTGAACGTATCGCCATCGCCCAAGCGTAAATGTTCGACTTCTGCCTTGAAACTACGTTCTGCCATCTCAAACCTCGGCCTTCCGGATGTTGGCGTGGATTTTCTGCAATGTCACCACGAAGTCGCGCAATTCCTCCGGTCCAATGCCGCGAAAAATATCCTGATAGGTTTCGGCCATATGCGGCCAAAGGGTTTCAAATGCGTTAAGCCCGGCATCCGTGATAAAAACCCGGATGGCGCGGCTGTCGGACGCATCCACTTCGCGGCGCACCAGACCTTCGGATTGCAAAGCGTCCAAAGCCCGCGACAAGGTTGATTGCTCCACAATCGCATGGATCGCCAATTGTCCGACCAATTGTCCATCCATCACCGACAAAACCGCCAGCGCGCGCATCTTTGGGATCGTCAGGCCCAGTTTTCCCATCTCTGCCCGGATCTCGGCATTATATCGGCCCATGATCCGGTTCATCAAATAGGGTGGGTAATTCGCGAGGCCAATTTCGCCAAGTCGCGGCACTTCAGCTTTCATGCCCCCAGCCTCCGTGCCGCCAAATATCCCGATCCGCCTGATAGCCCTGGCCCCGGATGGGTTGAAGCGCCAATATGGCGCAACCCGCGCACCGCATGGGTGCCATTGGTCGCGTGGGCATCGGGTCGCCAGAGGAAAAACGGATCCAGCGAGCACATGCCGCCATAGGGATCACCGCCGACTAAATTAATATTCATCGCCTCCAGATCCTTTGGCGAATAAGCCTTCCGGGCCAATTTGATTTGGTCGAAACCTTTAATATGCCGCGTCAGAATCGCTTCAATCCGGTCAGCGAACGCCTCACGCACCGTATCCCAATCCGCACCGTTAATCTCGCCACCCGCATCACCCTTAATCACCCTCGGCGCATCGGGCACCTGCACCCACAGGATCGCCTTTCCGGCCGGACAGCGCGTGGGATCAAGCCGGTGCGGCTGGCCTACGCAAAGCGTGGGCACCCGTGGCAGCATCCCGCGTTCCGCTTCATTCGCCGATTTTGACACGCTGTCGATCCCGTCGGCCAGATGGATCAGTGCCACATTGTCCAGGCCCCCGTTCCGCCCGCCAGTCAACCACTCCGGCGGCTTGTCCAACGCATAATGCAGCTGAAAATTCCCGCGCCCATGCCGAAACGCCTGCGCCGCAACCCGATCCTTGGGCAGATTAACCTCCCGCAGCAACCGCCCGTGCAACTGCCCGGGTGCCACACTCGCCAGCACCGACCGGCACGAAATCTCATCACCCGAGGCCAAAACCACCCCGGTCACCCGCCCGTCCCGCACCAAAATCCGGTCGACATCCGCGCCGGTC
>JAYTQA010000207.1:0-4029 GCA_043746955.1 bacterium
CGACCAGTCGTTGAACATCTTCAGTTCCGCCAACGCCAGAAACCGCAGACCACGGGCCTTGACTGCGGCCTTGACCACAGACGGATCCGCCCCGCCAAACAATGGCGTTTTCAGGTCGTTGCGGAATTCAACGCCCACGCAGCCCAGTCCTTTGGCGAGGTCCAGAAACGGCTCCCACGCCAGGTTCGGCGCGGTCATATGGTTCAATGCAAACGGCAGCATAGCCAGTGATTCTCCATGATCGGGGCCAAACCGCCCCGTATTGGTGGAACTGATATTCTATTCTTGCCGATTATCAACTGAAAATTCCAAAATCAGAACATGCGTTCCAGAATTGGGCTGCCAGCGCAGTTGCATCCTAACCCCGGGTGCCCCCGCAGGACGCTTGGTTTTCGGCCCGAACCGGCAGCTTTGCCGACCCTATCGCTACTAAACCGATTCGCTGACATAAATGTCCGGAGCCAGAAACAGCGGCAGCCGGTCTGCCGGCTCCAGACCCAAGGCCGCCTGGGTCATTGCGGCCATCAAAGCCCGGCACAGTTTTTCCAAAGGCGTGTCCAGCACCATCGTGGCCACCCCTTCGGCCAAGGCCGCCCGCGATTCTGGCGTCAGCGCCGATACGATCAGGGCCACATCCGGCCGACGCACCTCGCGCAGTGCTGCGATCGCACCCTCCATCCCGCCGCCTGCGACATAGACCCCCCGCAAGGTGCTGTGCCGCGCCAACAGGGCCAGCGTCGCCTCGTAGGTCAGTTGCCGGGTTTCCAGATTGACCAGCGCCTCCAAAACCACCAACCCCGGTGCCCTTTCGCGCAGATAGGCCCGAAACCCCGTCTCACGCAGTTCATGGCCATGCCAGCGGTGCCCGCCGACGAAAATCGCCAATTTCCCCGCCGCCTTCAGATCGGGCCCTTTGGCGGCCAGCGCCATCAACCACCCCGCAGTCCGCCCGTGTTTGAGGTTGTCGAGGCCCAGATACCCGGTCCGGTGGCCCTCGGCGAAATCCGAAAGCAAGGAAAACACCTGCATCCCAGTTTCGCGCAGATACTGCACCGCCGCCGTCACCTCCGGGTGGTTGACTGCCGTGGCCGCCAACACATCGCAGCGCCCTGCCATCCCGCGCAGCAGCCGGGCCATTTCTGACGGGGCCTGACTGGTGGAAAACTCTAAGCTCAGCTTGGCGCGCACACCCTTGGCCTCACCCACGGCGCGGTGCAGCTCCTCGGCAAACGCCTTGTAGAAATCCTGGCCTTGTTTGTGCAGGGCTATGCCGAACCGCACCTCCGGCAGGTCAGCCGCAGCCCCGGCCAACCGCAACGCCGCCGGATGCCCCAACCGCCGTGCCGCTTCGGCAATCCGCGCCACCGTATCGCCGCGCACCTTTTCGCGCCCGTTCAGCGCGCGGTCAACTGTGGCGACCGAGACCCCGGCAGCCATTGCCAATTCCACCAAACCCGGTCTGCGTGCCATGATGATTTTTCGTCATTTTTCCCAACACCTCTGACGATATCTGACGAAATGCGCAATAGCAACGTTTGCATGATGCCGCGGTTTCCCGCAAAGTCCCGGTCAGAGCCGCGCCGGCGGCAAGGGAGTCTCCATGACCAAGCGTGATTACAGCCTGTTGGGGCCGGATGGCCAACGCGCCGTCGAAATCGGTCTCGCCGCCGCCGAATGGTACCACACCGACGTGCCGCGCAAGACGATGAAAGATCTGATGCAGCGGTCCGACCAACCCGCGATCCGCGACACGATCATCCTTTACGGCTGCATGATCCTGTTTGCGGGTCTTGGCATCGCCTTATGGCCCTCGTGGTGGTCCGCCCCGTTCTGGCTGGCTTACGGCGTCCTTTACGGTTCGGCCTCCGACTCGCGCTGGCACGAATGCCAACACGGCACCGCGTTCAAGACCCCGTGGATGAACACATTTGTCTTTGAAATTGCCAGTTTCATGATCATGCGCAATTCGACCACCTGGCGCTGGAGCCATGCCCGCCATCACACCGACACCTATATCGTCGGCCGCGACCCCGAGATTGCCGTGATGCGCCCGCCCAATTTCATCAGGCTGATCGGCGCTTTTGTCGGCGTGCCGGACGCGATCAGCTTTGTGCGCGGCATGATCTACAATGCCTTCATCGGGGTTCGCCCCGAAGAGAAAACCTTTGTCCCCGAAAGTCACTGGCCGAGGTTGGTGCGGGTCGCTCGCGTCTCGCTGGCGATCTATCTCGCGACCGTGCTTTTGGCCCTGTGGCTGCACTCCATCCTGCCCTTGATGGTGATTGGTCTGCCCCGGCTTTACGGCGCGTGGCATCATGTGATGACCGGTATCGCCCAGCATGGCGGGCTGGCCGATAACGTCAATGACCACCGGCTGAACAGCCGCACCGTGCTGATGAACCGGGTCAGCCGCTTTATCTACTGGAACATGAACTACCATGTTGAACACCATATGTTCCCGATGGTGCCCTATCACGCCCTGCCCAGACTGCACGCGCTGATAGCCCACGACTTGCCCGCGCCCACCCCGTCGATCGCCGCCGCCCTCGCCGAAATGTGGCCCGCCTTCCGCAGGCAACTTGCGAATGAAGAGTATTTCATCAAGCGCGACCTGCCCGCCAGTGCCAAACCCTACCGGATGGATTTTCACGAAGCGGCTTTGGGTCAAAGCACCCGCGCTGCAGAATAAGGACGCCGACATGCCTTGGACTCTCGCCTGCCAAACCTCCGACATCGACCCAGAGGATCTGATCCGCTTCGACCATGCCGGGGCCACTTATGCGATCTACCATGCGCCTGACGGTAAATTCTACGCCACCGCAGGCCGCTGCACCCATGAAAATGTGCATCTGGCCGATGGCCTGGTGATGGACCACCTGATCGAATGCCCCAAGCACAACGGCCAGTTTGATTACCGGACCGGCGAAGCAAAACGCGCCCCGGTCTGCATCAACCTCAAAACTTATCCGGTCAAAGTCGAAGGCTCCAACGTTTATATCGAGGTGCAGTGATGCCCAAACGCCCCACCGTCGCGGACCTTTTGGCCAATCGCGGCACCCACCAATACGCCATGCTGCGGGTCGAAACCATCGACGAAGCTGCCGCCGCCGCCACCGCAGGCGTCGAACTGTTCTCGATCCCCCCCGCCATGATCCACGACCGGCGCTTGCGCGAGGTGGCCCCCAATGCCTTCGTCTTTCCCGGCGATAATTTCTATGAAATCGGCGGGACCGATGATTTCCTCCGCTGGGCTATGCCGCTTTATAAAGCCGGTGCCGATGGCGTCTATTGCTCGGGCAGCCTCAAAACGGTGCGCGAACTGGCCGACCACGCGATCCCGGTCTGCGGCCATGTCGGGCTGATCCCCTCCAAAGCCACCTGGACCGGCGGCTTCAAAGCCGTGGGCAAAACCCTCGACAGCGCCAAACGGGTCTGGGACCAATGCGTGGCCTTGCAAGACGCTGGTGCTTTCGCGGTCGAGATCGAGGTCGTCCCCCATGCGATCACTAATGCCATTGCCGAGAAAACCAACCTGTTCCTGATCTCGATGGGGGCCGGTGCGGCAGGCCACGCGCAATACCTGTTTACTGATGACCTCCTTGGCCAAAATACCGGCCATGTGCCGCGCCATGCCAAACTTTACGCCAACTTCGCCGCCGAACATGCCCGGCTGCAAACGATGCGGGTGGCGGCGATGACACGTTTTGCCCAAGACGTGCACACCGGCCTTTACCCCGCCCCGCAATACCTGGTGGACAGCAACCCCGATGTGGTGGCAGCCTTCCGCGACTGGCTGGGCGATCAGACGAAATAGGCCAAGGGCAGCCCCTTAAAGCGGTTTGCGTTTGATAAGAACCAAACAACCGCTTTAGGTCTTTGTTTTTGCACGCATTTCATCCGAAAACCGCTTCACACTTTTCGGAATGCGCTCTAACAGGCTGCTGAAAAACTGGGCCCTCGACGCGGTTTGAGGAACATGATTCACTCTTTCTGTGGCGTTTGCGAGGGTGATCATGCGGGGAACGGACG
>JAYTQA010000208.1:0-4022 GCA_043746955.1 bacterium
GACCAGTCAGGTCAGCGCGTATGTTTTCGCGGATGACGCTTAGAATGTGTTGCGCCCTGCGATCACCTGGCAAACTGGGCCCGCTGATAGGGCTCGGGCGGAGATAGATGCGCGCTTGACGCGTTTGAACTAACCAGCCTTTTGAGTGCGCAGATCCCTGAGGATGCGCGTCACGCTTTTGCGCGGAGGACCTCGAAGGCAAAAGGGCGTCTCGACATATCCGCGAGTGCCACGCATGTTTTGCTGCCGCGCCATTGGTTGGTGGGGCAGTCGACCCAAGTGTGCAGAGCGACCCGATGTTCACAGTTAGCGGGTGGGGCCGGACCTGACCCATGCCACGGGGTTGACAGACCTGATGCCGGGTGCGTTGGCGCGGTTTGCGCCCTTGGCAGGCCGCCGCTGTCGGTTGCAGGGGCGGTGTGTCAGGGAGTTTTGTTTGCGCGACACCGGTTTTATGGGCAGGATGGCGGCGTGGGTCAGCCTGATTGGCCTTGGCGTAGTGCAGGAGAGGAAGGCGATGTACCTCTCGGGTCGATCAGAGGTCATGAGGGGGCGTCTGCGGTGCCGAACCCCGCATTCGGCATTATCGCCTTTTCCGATTGGGCGGGGATTACGCCACATCCTAGGCCGACGCACGCGAGGCGTGCAAGGCTCACCTGCTGTCCTCCGATTTTGGGCTGTGATGGTGCCACATTGGCGACCAATGTGGTGCAGATCACCCTCGGCTCGCCGCTGTTCGTACCGCATTCGCGGGGAGGGCGTGCGCCGCTGCGGAATATCGCCATGGCGGGTACATTTGCTGGTCTGACCGCTGCCACTGGGCCGCAGGAACTGACCACTGCGGTGCTGGACGATGTTGCGTTCTCCTTCCGGCTAGCGCTGGAGTCGTTGCAGCCGGCAGGAATCCCGGAGCCATTGCAGTTGCGCTGATGGCCCGTGCGGGTTTTAGCGCGATGGCCAATCTGGCCGACGCGGCTGCGCGGTTGTTGCGGTTGGACCGGGTTTTTCTGCCGCTCCCTGCCGGGCAGAGGTTCGGTTTGCCCTTAGGGAAGACCAAATCCTTGAGACAAAAGCGGTCAACGCGCTGCTCGCGTCGTCATTGGGTCTTACGGCTCACCCAAATGTGTTAAACCCCCGACGACAGTCCCTGTTTCAGAGAGTTCACGGCGTGGGTTTGGACCTGATAGCGATTGGCGAGGGGATGGTGGAGTTTCACGCCGAAGGGCACGGCTTTTCGGGCGACCTGTTCCGTCGTGGCTTTGCCGGCGATGTGGTGAACACGCTGATCCACGCCAGCCGTCTGGGGCTGAATGTGGCTCTGATCAGCCGAATTGGCGATGATGCCTTCGCGCCGCTGCTGCGCAAAGCCTGGGAGGCTGAAGGGGTCGACCTGTCGCATGCCCCCGTCGTGCCGGGCGACAACGGCATCTATTTCATCCTGACCGACGCGGTGGGCGAGCGGGAGTTCATCTATCGACGCGCAGGCTCGGCCGCGTCTGGTCTCGGGCCGGCCGATCTGGATGTGGCGTTTCTGCAAAGTGCCGGACTTGTCCTGCTATCTGGCATCACCCAGGCGATTTCGGAAACGGCTGAGGCGCTGATCCGCGCTGCCAGCCGGTTGCCGGTTTTGACTGCTTACGATCCGAATTACCGGCCAAAGCTTTGGGCGCGGCGGGGAGGGATTGCGGCGGCGCAGGCGGCTTTTGCCGATGTCGCCCCTCATGTGCGGTGGATCATGCCGTCCTATCCTGCCGATCTGGTGCTGATCGGGGCGGAGGAAAACTTGCCTGCGGCGGAGGCTTTGCGGCGGTTTGCCGCTTTTGGGCCTGATGTCGCGCTGAAATGGGGGGATCAGGGGGTATTGTTGTGGGTCGCGGGCCAGATTTCGCATATCCCCGCTGCGCCCGTCGCCGAGGTGGTGGATTCCACGGGGGCGGGGGACGCATGGAATGGGGCGTTTCTGGCGGGGTTGGTGAAGGGTCAACCCCCTGAGGCTGCCGCCGCACTGGCAAACGCCTATGCGGCACTGACTTTGGCGTATCGCGGGGCAATTCCGCCGCGTTAGCGCATGATGACGTTTGATAGAAACATCATCGTGCGCTGGATTCTCAGTGGCCGCGTGATTGGTGAGGAAAACCGGATTCCACTTTTCCTCATCACGCTCTAGGGCTTTGTGGCCGCCAGACCTGCGGCGCGCAGGGTGCTGATGCGTTGGCGCGGGGCGATGGCTTCGGGGGCTATGGCAAGGCTGAGGACGGCACCGATTCCTGCGCTTGCGGAGGCAGTTGCACGTTGGAAGGCGGGGATGAAATCTTCTGTTGCCTCAACCCGTTCGGCATGAAAACCATAGGCGCGGGCGACTGCGGCGAAGTCCGGGTTGACCATGGTGGTGCCAAACACGCGGGCGGGGAACTGATGCTCCTGATGGGCGCGGATGGTGCCGTAGATGCCGTTGTCAAGAATCAGGATGATCGGGGCAGCACCATGTTGCATGGCCGTGGCGAGTTCCTGACTGTTCATCTGGAAGTCGCCGTCACCGGCAAAGCACAGGGCCATTCTTTCAGGCGCGGCGATCTTGGCTGCGATGGCTGCGGGGACGCCGTAACCCATCGCCCCGGACTGTGGGGCCAGCAGCCTCGCCTGCGCGCCATAGCGCAAGTGGCGGCTGGGCCAAGCGGCGAAGTTGCCGGCCCCGTTGGTCACGATCACATCCTCGGGCAGGTTGGCATTCAGATAAGCCATCACCAGCGCCATATCGACCGGCGACGGCTGCGGCGGGGCGATGAAAGCCGCTTCATAACCGGCGCGGGACTTGGTGCGCCAAGCGGACCAATCTCCCGAAACTGGCTCTATCATGGCGGAAAACATGTTAGGTCCGGCTTGGATCGGGAGTGCAGCGATGTAGATTTTGCCGAGTTCGTCAGAGGAGGGGTGGACGTGGATCAGTTTTTGCACCGGGTGGGGAACCGACAGCAGGCTGTAGGCCCCGGTGGTCATTTCATCCATGCGCAGGTTCAGGGCGAGGATGACATCCGCTGATTTGATGGTTTCTGCCACGTGCGGCCACATGCCAACGCCCGCCTCACCAGCAAAAACCGGGTCGCGATTGTCGATGGCATCTTGGCAGCGGAAAGCGGTGATAACTGGGATGTTAGAGGCTTGGGCAAAGGCGTGCAGGGCTGACTTGCCTGTCGCAGTCCAACTTGTGCCACCGGTGAGGATCAGCGGGCGTTTCGCGTTGGCCAGCAATGCGCGGGCATCGGCTAACGCCCCGGAATTGGGGGCAGGTTCGGCAATTTTGGGTAGCGGGGCAGTCAGCGGGGCGGCGTCAGACAGCTCGGCCAGCATATCCTCGGGCAGAGATACGACGACCGGGCCGGGCCTCCCAGAAACTGCCATCGTCCAAGCACGGGCGAGGTGTTCGGGGATGCGAGCGGTTTTCGTGATCTCGACGGTGTATTTGGCAACCGAACCGAACACCGCCCGATAATCAACCTCTTGAAAGCTTTCCCGTTCGCGGGTGCTACGCGCAATCTGGCCTACAAACAGCAGCATCGGGGTCGAATCCTGCATCGCGGTGTGGACGCCTATCATGGCGTTCGACGCACCGGGGCCACGGGTGACCATGCAAATCCCGGGCTCTCCGGTTAGTTTGCCATAGGCGGCAGCCATGAAGCTGGCACCACCTTCGTTGCGGCAGAGAATATAATCGAAGCGGCCCACGGTGTCGTGCATGGCATCCAACACAGCGAGGTAACTTTCGCCCGGCACACCGAAGGCTGTCTTTGCCCCCAAAGCCACCAGACTTTCCACCAGTATCTGCCCGCCGTTCCGCATCTTTGGCCCCCTGTTTGCGGGCTGATCATGCGGCGGCGATGCGTGAGTGTCGAGCAGCAGAACGCCGGGGCAGTCACCTGCCCCGGCCAAATTCACGCGCCGATTTTATGTCTTGCCCCAGATCTTGGCATAGGCGTCGCGGTAGCCATTGCCCGGATCGAAGGTATTCTTATCACCACCGTCAA
>JAYTQA010000209.1:0-4013 GCA_043746955.1 bacterium
GCGCCAAAGGCATCGGCGGCACCCTGGACCTGACCCGCTTTTTGCTGCAATCGCCCCGGCAGTGGCTGACCTGTTAATTTCCACGCAAGACTGACCCGGGTTTTCCATCGAGAACTGACCCGGCTAAGGGTTGTGGTCTGCGGGTCAGGCTGGGGTCAAGGCATGGGTGACCTCCATCTTTTTTGCGAACCGCTTACGCTGAACTGGCCTTGAAGCGGAAGCTGTCGTTTGCCGTCTCCCATATGTGGCAACGGTGGGTCAGCCGGTCGAGGAGTGCGGTGGTCATCTTGGCGTCACCGAAGACGGTGACCCGTTCGCTGAAGCTCAAGGTTGGTGGTGATGACGACACTGGTCCGTTCATAAAGCTTGCTCAGCAGATGGAAGAGTAAGGCACCGCCGGAGGCGCTGAACCGCAGGTAGCCCAACTCGTCGAGGTCGACGAGGATGAGTAAACGATCCGGGGGATCGTTTTCCCGAGGAGGGCAAATCGAGCCTCGTCAGGCTTTCGGCGATCTGGCCGGCTTTGCCCTTGGTCTTCTCTTGCGCCAGGGCGTTGACCCGTTCGATGGTCGAGAAGAAGCGGACTTTCCGGCGATGGTGCTCGATCGCCTGGATGCCCAGAGCGGTGGCGGCATGGGTCTTTGCGGTTCCGGGACCGCCGATCAGCACGACGTTCTCGGCACCATCGAGGACCGCACATTTGTGCAACTGTCGCAGCATGGCCTCGTTGATCTCGCTGGCCATGAAGTCGAAGCCGACAAGGTCTTTGTAAGCCGGGGTGAGGCGGATCAGAAAACAGTCTGGGAGACTGTTTTCCCGCCGAACCCCGCCTTGATGTGATCGGCAATGGAGCGCACCTCGCGTTCGGCCATCTCGGCCGTGAGCCGTTGCGACAGGATCGGCACCGCAGCCTCGAAGGCAGGCGCACCCTGGTCGGCGAGGTCGGTCACAGCCTGAGCCATACCATACATCTTGAGTGTGCGCAGCATGATGACGCCAAGTCTGAATCGGGGGCAGCACTGGCGGGGTCATGACGCATGGCGCCCTCCGGCGATCTGGGCGCGCAGGCCATCATAGCGTTCGACATTGGCCTTCGGTTCACGGCGCAGCATCAGCGCCTGCGGTGTGTCGATATTGGGCCCACCGATTGTCTTGGCGTTGACCAGGTGGTGCAAGAGGTTCAACACATGGGTCTTGGTCGGAACACCTGCCTCCAGGGCCATCTCCACTGCAGTCAGAATTGCCTGTTCATCGTGATGCAAGACGCGTGCCAGGATGTCGGCCATCTCGCGGTCGCCTGCCGGCCGTCGCAGCATCTGATCTTGCAACTGCCTGAAGGCCTTGGGCAATTCGGCAAACGGCGCACCATTGCGTAAGGCACCCGGCTTGCGTTGAACCCCGCCAGATAGTGCCGCCAGTCGTAGATCGTGCGCGACGGCAGGTCATGAGATCGCTGGATCAGCCGCGCATGCTCGCACAAGATCTGGCCTTCGGCGGCAACAACCAGCCGCTCGGGATAGATCCTCAGACTGACAGGGCGGTTGGCCACCTGCATCCTCCCAGCCAGACGGCCAATCCCCGCCACCGCCTTGATCCGCCAATATCCAACGCCAGAACCACGCCCACCCCCAGCTTTTGGCGGCAGACTATGGTTTTCCAACCCGGATGCCATGGCCTTAAAGCACGCCCGCCCTATCGCGCCCGCATCCGGTTGCCACGCGCGCCATGCTCCACCTCGGCCAGCCCCAGCAGTTCCAGCACCGGCGGCACATAATTGCCAAACCGCCCGCGATAGCCTTTGCGGATGCCGTAATACCCGCCCACCGGATTGCCGGCATCCCGCGCCCATGCCTCGACCGAGCCGTCCTGCACCGGCTTGCCCTCGTCAGCATTGCCGAGCGCCACCCAATCCTGCCCCTTCAGCATGGCATGCAAATCCTCGATGCAGCGCAACTGATAGGATAACCGGGTCGATCCGACCTGCACCACAAGGGCTGCCTTGTGCTCATCGCGCCACGCCTGAAATTCGCTGGCAAGCGACGGGGTTTTGAGCACCCACGGGTCGCCTTCGGTGCCGCTGCCATAGGTGATCATGCCCGATCCTCCGCCAATCGTTTCAAGCCATCCGCAAACTGTTCGAACCCCGGCTGCATGTCAGGCATGCTGCGCCAGATCAGCGGCAACATCAGCCCGTTATAGACTTCCGCCATCTGAAAATCGCAGCCACCGCGCGTGGCCGTCAAGGTAAACGTCCGCCGCCCGTTAAAAATCAATGGCACGCCGCTGGCCCAGATCATCCGCCCCGGTGCATCGCACACCTCAACCAACAGCGTAAACCGCCGCCCCGGTGCCACAGCGCTTTCCAGCCTGATCTTTTGCCCCGGCGCAATCCGCCCGTCCAGCCGTGTCACCCCCGGCCCGCCCGCGACAATCCGCACCGGATCGGTCAGCACCGCCCAAACCGTCTCTGGCCCCGCCGCAATCTGCCGCCGCACCTCGATGATCTTCATCCCACCCTCTCCTTGCAAGCGAATCGCGGTATAGGCAGTCTAAGAGGACATCTTATGTCAGGTATGAAATGCGCGCCGCCCGCCTGCTGCAAATCCTGCTGATCTTGCAAAACCGGGGCCGCCTGACCGCGCCCGCTCTGGCCCGCGAACTGGAGGTGACCCCCCGCACGATTCTGCGTGACGTCGATGCGATGACCGAAGCGGGCCTGCCGATCCTCACCCATCGCGGACCCTACGGCGGCATCGAGCTTGGCTTCAACTACCGCACGCGTCTGACCGGCCTTGCGGGCGACGAGGCCGAGGCGCTGGCGGTCTGGCTCGCGGCCCCTCCCCCCGAGATTGCAGCCCTTGGTCTGGCCGCCGCCGCCGCCCGTGCCCGCGCAAAGCTGGTCGAAAGCTTCCCCGACCGCAGCCGCGCGATCATGGCCGAAACTTTCCCACGCTTCCCAAGGGCTACAACCGTAGCGCCGGACGACCCTCGGATTGCCGCCATCGCCCAAGCCATCCGGCAAGGTCTGGTCCTGCGCGTGCAGGCCCGCTCCGCCCGGCCCATCGCCCTGCACCCGACCCAGCTTAGCCATGACGCCGTGGGGTGGAGCGTTTTTGGCCCGCCGCTCACCACGCCGGTTCCTCAGGCGGAGTGGGGTGATATCAACATCTCCCGCGCACCGCTGGCTTGACAGCGCCGCCGTCGCCCGGCATGCCGCCTGAAACTTGGAGGTTGCCATGCAAGCCCAGATCGCCGACGACCGCCTGATCCTTGCCCTCGATCTGCCCAATATCGTGCAAGGTCTGGCCTTGGCCGACCAGCTTGGTGACGCTGTCAGCTTCTACAAGATCGGGCTGGGGATGCTGACCGGCGGCGGCTTGGCCTTGGCGAACGAGTTGAAACAAGAACGTGGCAAGCGCATTTTCCTCGATATGAAGCTGTTCGACATCGGGGCCACGATTGAGGCTGCCGTGCGCGGCCTGGCGCAATTCGACCTCGATTTCCTGACCGTCCATGGCGATCCGCAAGTGGTCCGCGCTGCCGCCGAGGGTAAGGGCGGCACCAGCCTGAAAATCCTCGCCGTGACCATCCTGACCTCGCTCGACCGTGCCGACCTTGACGCCAACCTGATCAAACCCGGCGATATCCATGCTATTACCCTCGAACGCGCCGCCCGCGCGTTGGAGGCGGGTGCCGATGGCGTCATAGCCTCGCCGCAAGAGGCCGCAATGATCCGCGCTTTGCCGCAAGCGTTCGGCAAGCTGATCGTCACCCCCGGTGTGCGGCCCCTCGGCACCGAGGCCGGTGACCAAAAACGCACCGCCACCCCCTACCAAGCCATCGCCGACGGTGCCGACCATGTCGTCGTGGGTCGCCCGATCTGGCAAGCCGCCAACCCGCGTGCCGCTGCACTGGCCATCGTGGGCGATCTGAGCCAAGCCAGCCGCCAGCCCAACCGGGCCTAAAGCATGATGACGTTTGATAGAAACATCGTCATGCTCAGGAGTCTCAGT
>JAYTQA010000210.1:0-4005 GCA_043746955.1 bacterium
CTTGGCGCGCGACCGGATTTATGTGGCCGCGGCGGGCGATATTTCGGCGGCCGATCTGGGGCTGATGCTCGACAAATTGCTGGGCGATCTGCCGGGCACCGGGCTTGCGCAACCTGCCGATGCCGCCTTGGCGGTGAAGGGCGGTGTTGTCCAGCAGGACTTTGCCGGGCCGCAAAGTGCGATCAGCTTCTATCAGGCCGGGGTCAAGTTTGGCGATCCGGACTACTTTGCCGCGACCATTCTGAACGAGATTGTCGGCGGCAACGGCTTTGCGTCGCGGCTGATGGATCAGGTCCGCGAAAAGCGCGGGCTGACCTACGGGATCAGCAGTTCGCTCGCCGATTTTGACCATGCGCAACTGCTGGAAGGTTCGCTCGCCACCGCGAATGACAAGGCGGCGCAGGCTATTCAGGTGATCCGCGATGTCTGGGCCGATCTGGCCAAGACCGGGGTGACCCAAAAAGAGCTGGACGATACCAAGACCTATCTGACCGGCGCTTATCCGCTGCGCTTTGATGGCAACGCGCGGATCGCCTCGATTCTGGTGGGAATGCAGATGCTTGGCCTGCCCACCAGCTATCCGGCCGAGCGGAATGCCAAAGTGACGGCGGTGACGCTGGCCGATGTCAACCGGGTGGCGGCCAAGCTTTTGACGCCGGACAAACTGACCTTCGTGGTGGTCGGCAAGGCGGATGGGGTGAAGTCGTCCAATTAAAGCCGGTCTGCCCAAACCGCCAACCGGTTTTGGCGCAAGACCGGCGGAACCTTAAAGCGGGATGAGGAAAAGGGGAAACCGGTTTTCCGCGTCAATCCCGCGATCCTTAAAAAGACCCGGGCAGGATGATGTTTCTAGCAAACATCATCTGGCTCCAATGGTCGGCGAATCTGTGGAACGGCGGCGGTTTTCCTGCTATAGATTGTAGGATGAACAATTCCGCCCCCCATATGGCGCAAGAGCGCCCGGTGATCCGCCTGCTGGATGAGGCGGCGATCAACCGGATCGCGGCCGGCGAAGTGGTCGAACGGCCTGCGTCTGCGGTGAAGGAATTGGTTGAAAACGCACTCGATGCCGGGGCGCGCCGGGTGTCGGTCGACTACGCAGCGGGCGGCAAGGTGCTGATCCGGGTGACCGATGACGGCTGCGGGATGGATGCTGCCGATTTGCCAATGGCGGTGGCGCGGCATGCAACGTCAAAGATTGACGGATCGGATTTACTGAACATTCGTTCGTTCGGATTTCGAGGTGAGGCGCTGGCGAGCCTGGGATCGGTCGGGCGGCTGGTGCTGACCTCTCGGGTGGCCGGCAGCGAGGGGGCGAGCCTTGCGGTGACCGGGGGCCGGATCGGTGCGGTGCGCCCATCAGGCGCGGCACTTGGCACCGTGGTCGAGTTGCGCGATCTGTTCTATGCGACGCCGGCCCGGTTGAAGTTTCTGCGGTCGGATCGCGCGGAAGCGGCGGCGATTTGCGATGTCGTGCGGCGGCTGGCGATGGCCGAACCGCAGGTCGGGTTTACGCTGACTGAGGTGGTCGAAGCCGAAGCCCCTCGCAATATCTTGCGTCTGGACCCCGAAAATGGCGATTTCTTTGATGCGTTGCAGCGCCGATTGACCCGGATTCTCGGCGCCGAATTCACCGCAAATGCGCTCCGGATTGACCTGGAGCGGGACGGGCTGCGCCTGGCGGGTTATGCAGCGCTGCCGACCTACTCACGCGGCACATCGGTTCAGCAATTCCTGTTTGTGAACGGTCGTCCGGTATTGGACCGGATGCTGCTTGGCGCGCTGCGAGTAGCCTATTTTGACCTGCTGTCGCGCGACCGCCATGCCGCTGCGGTGCTGAATCTGATCTGCGATCCGGAACGCGTGGACGTTAATGTTCATCCCTCCAAGTCTGAGGTGCGGTTTCGCGAACCCGAGGCGGCCCGCAGTCTGATCATCACCGGGCTGCGGACGGCGCTGAGCGGGTCTGGTCACCGCGCCGCCTCCACCGTGGCGGATGCAACGCTGGCCGCCTTGCGGGTTGAGCCGCCGCGGGTCTATCAGATGGACCGGCCTTCGCACCAAAGTCTGCAGCACGCCTTAGCGATGCAAGCGCCGTCGGGGTTTGCCGAAGCACCGATTGCAAGGTTTGAAACGGTGACGGAACATTCATTCGGAAACGAAGACAATTTTCCCCTCGGTGCAGCCCGTGCGCAGGTGCACGAGAATTACATCATCGCCCAAACCGCCACCGGGATCGTGATTGTCGATCAACACGCAGCGCATGAGCGGCTGGTTTACGAACGGCTGAAACGTCAGATGGCCGAGACCGGGATCAAAACCCAGATGCTGTTGATCCCCGAGATTGTCGAGCTTGCGCCGGATGATGCGGCACGTTTGCTGGACGCGGCGGCTGATCTTGCCGTACTTGGGCTGGTGGTCGAACCCTTTGGCGGCACTGCCGTCGCGGTGCGCGAAACCCCTGCCCTGCTTGGCACTATTGCCGCCAAAGCGCTGATTTTGGATGTGCTGGACGCGTTGGCGGACCCAGGCGCTGCCCCTTCGCTGCGCGCCAAACTGGACGCGATTCTCAGCCGGATGGCCTGTCATGGCTCGGTCCGCTCTGGCCGCCAAATGCGCGCCGACGAGATGAACGCCCTGCTGCGCGAGATGGAAGCGACACCTCTGTCAGGCCAGTGCAATCATGGGCGGCCAACCTATGTGGCGCTCAAACTTACAGATATCGAACGATTGTTCGGCAGGCGATGATCACGCTGTTCGGCCAGACTTACCCATGGAATGCGCCAGAGGTTTTGATCCCCGGTGGAGTACTTTTTTCCGTGCTGGTGATCTTGCTCCTGACCCTGCGCGCCTCCGGCAGGGTGTCACCGCTTTTGCTGCGGGAAATGTCCTGGCTGTCGCAGCGGGTGCAGGGGGTGTCAGAAGGACAGGAGCGGTTGGCGGGCGGCTTGCACCACGTCTCAGAAGCGCAAAGCCTGTCGCAAACCGCGATGATCCACCTGATGGAAAATCGTCTGGCAGAGGTCCAAAGGTTTATGGGAGAATCGCTTACCGGGTCATCAATGCGGACGGCGCGCAGCTTGGGCGACCTACAGCAGCGATTGGAAACCATCGACAAAGCGCAGGCTAACATCGAAAAACTTTCGGGTAATGTCCTGAGTTTGCAAGATATTCTGTCGAACAAACAGACCCGCGGTGCCTTTGGCGAAATTCAATTGCATGACATTGTTGCCAAAGCACTGCCCGCCGATGCTTACACGATGCAGGCGACGTTAACCAATGGCAGGCGAGTTGATTGTCTGGTGCATCTGCCCAACCCGCCGGGGCCGTTGGCGATTGATGCGAAGTTTCCGCTGGAAGCTTACGAGGCTCTGCGCCGCGCAGAAAACCCGCGGCAGGTGCAGGAAGCGAACGCAATGCTGCGCAGCGCAGTGCGGTTGCACATCAAGGCCATCGCGGAAAAGTATATCATTGAGGGCGAAACTGCGGACGGCGCGCTGATGTTTTTGCCCTCAGAGGCGGTCTATGCCGAGCTGCACGCGAATTTCCCCGAAATCGTTCGGGAAGGCTTTGCGGCACGGGTCTGGATCGTGTCACCCACCACTTGCATGGCAACTTTGAACACGATGCGGGCGATTTTGAAGGATGCCCGCTTGCGCGAACAAACCGGGGCGATCCGCAAGGAACTGGGTGAGTTGTACAAAGATATCGAGCGGTTGTCCGAACGCGTCGGCAATCTGGATCGGCACTTTGGCCAAGCGTCAAGAGATATTGAAGAGATCAGGATCAGCGCGGACCGGGCCGGAAAACGGGCGCGGCGGCTGGACAATTTCGACTTTGAGCAGTTGGCGGATCCGGTGGTGCCAAAGGTTAGCGAATGATCGTTCACTTGACCGGCGCAGATTTCAAGGCGATGCCCTGGACCAACGGCAGAGGCACCACGCTGGAGTTGCTGCGCATCGAGCGCGAGGGGTCCTTGATGCTGCGTCTGTCGCGCGCGATAGT
>JAYTQA010000211.1:0-3997 GCA_043746955.1 bacterium
CTGGCGTACAAATCCTCCAGGCAGGCCACGGCGGCGGCGGCGTCGGTAAAGACGGCGGGCTCGGTCGCGGCGGGGGTCTGGTAGATATCGTCTGGCATCGCGGGCGTCCCATCACTTTGATCGGGCATCTAAGGGCCTGGGGTGCGCCAGCGCAAGTGAAGTTCTGATGACGGCTTGCGGTGCCGGGGGTGGACGGGGATAAAGCTGCGATGAAAACTTTGCTGTCGATTGGTCATGGCTACTGCGCGCAGGCGCTGGCCCGGCTTCTGGTGGCCGACGGCTGGCGGATCATCGGCACCTCGCGCACCGCGGCCCAGGCTAAGGCCGTGCGGGCGACCGGGGTCGAGGCTTTGGTCTGGCCGGGCGATATTTCGCAGGCATTGGCGGAGGCCAGCCATCTTCTGACCTCGGTTCCGCCCGGTGCGGCGGATCCGGTGCTGGCAGCGCTTGGCCCTGCGATTGTTGCGGCCCGGCTGGATTGGGTCGGCTACCTTTCGACCACCGCCGTTTATGGCCATCACAACGGTGACTGGGTCGATGAGGCGACACCGCTTGCGCCCACCACGGCGCGCGGGGCGGCGCGGGCCAAGGCCGAGGCCGACTGGACGGCTTTGGGCCTGCCGCTGCATATCTTCCGGCTCGCAGGCATCTACGGGCCGGGCCGTGGGCCGTTTGAAAAGGTCCGCGACGGGTCGGCGCGGCGCATCCTGAAACCCGGTCAGGTGTTTTCGCGCATCCATGTCGACGATATCGCCCGCGTCCTGCACGCCGCCCTGACCCATCCCCATCCTGGCATCTACAATGTCTGCGACGATGACCCGGCTTCGCCCGAGGCGGTGCTTTCGCTTGCGGCCCGAATGCTGAACCTGCCCGAACCGCCGCTGGTTCTGTATGAGGATGCCGAGATGACCCCGATGGCGCGGTCGTTTTATGCCGAAAACAAACGGGTGCGGAATGACCGGATCAAGCAGGTGCTGGGCGTCACGTTGCAATACCCAACCTACCGCGAAGGCTTGGCCGCGATTTTGGCGGCAGAAAGCGAGCGCCGTGGGGTTGACCCGGCGGCAGACCTTCCCATCTAAGGCTTGCGGGACGGGCCCCTCTGACGTGCGCTGACGATAGGGCGTTCGTGATGTCGGACCGCATTGTTGCCTGACTTGGGGTACACCCGGGCGGGCCTTTGCAGAGAGGTCGATATGGAATTCCTCACAGTGGTCTTCATGGGCACACCCGTATGGATGTGGCTGAGTTTTCTAGGCGTCGTGGTGCTGCTACTGGCCGCCGATCTGGGGCTGTTTCACAAGACCGCATCCGAGATTGGCGTGGCCGAAAGCCTGCGGATGTCGGCGATCTACATCACGCTTGGCGTGGCGTTTTCGGGGTTTGTCGGTTGGCAAATGGGCGCAGGGGCCGCAACCAGTTATCTGACCGCGTTTGTCGTGGAAAAATCGCTGTCGTTGGACAATGTGTTCGTGATGGCCTTGATCTTTTCCGGCCTCGCCATCCCCCGCGCCTTGCAGCACCGGGTGCTGTTCTGGGGCGTGCTGGGCGTGATCGTGCTGCGCGGGCTGATGATTGGTCTGGGGGCTACGCTGGTCGCGGAATATCACTGGATGCTGTATGTCTTTGCGGTCTTCCTGATCCTGACCGGGATCAAGATGCTGTTTTCAAAGGACGAGCACGCCCCGCAGGACAATTCCGCCGTGCGCTGGCTGAAAAGCCGCTTGCGACTGACCGACGCGCCAGACGGCACGCGGTTTTTCGTGAAGCGGGACGGGCTTTGGTACGCCACGCCGCTGTTTCTGGCGCTGATCATGGTGGAAACCGCCGATCTGATCTTTGCGGTGGATTCGGTGCCTGCGGTCTTTGCGATCACCGCCGACCCGTTTCTGGTCTACACCTCGAACATCTTCGCCATTCTGGGTCTGCGGGCCTTGTACTTCGCGCTGTCGGCGATTCTGCACCGCTTTGTCTACCTCAAATACGCGTTGTCGGTGTTGTTGGTGTTCATCGGATCGAAGCTGTTCATCGCCGATTGGCTGGCGTGGGACAAGTTTCCGGCCAGCCTGTCGCTCGGCGTGACCGCCGCAATCCTGACCACCGGCGTGGCCGTGTCACTGTGGAAAACCAAAGCGAAAGCTGCGTAACACTATTTTCCGCTTCATCTGTCCAAAAATATCCCACGGGGAGGTCGGGGGGGGGCGTGAAGCCCCTCCAACCGGGTCCGCCGAGCGCTTCAGTGCCCGGTCATCGGCCCCATCGGGTGGCCGCCCAGAATGTGCAGGTGGTAATGCGGCACCTCTTGCAACCCGTTGACCCCGGCGTTGGCGATGGTCCGGTAGCCGTCTGGCACGACGCCCAGCATATCGCAGACTTTTGCCGCCGTGCGGTGAAAGTCGACCAGTTCCTCCGCCGTTGCCCGCCCGGCGAAATCGTCAAAGCTGACATAGGCGGCTTTGGGGATCACCAGCACATGCACCGGCGCTTGCGGGCGGATGTCGTGGAAGGCCAGGGTATGCGGGGTCTCCAGCACGGTTTTGTTGGGAATTTCACCGCGCAGGATGCGGGCGAAGATGTTTTGCGGGTCATAGTTCGGCATGGCTCAATCCGTGAATAGGTGTTCGGTCGCGGCAATCGCGCGGGCTTTTTCCAACGGAATATCCAGAAACTCGGCCAATGGCACGGTGTTTTCATCGACGGTGGCGGTTTGGCGCAACTGGTAAAACCCAGGGAATCCCGCGTCGCGGATCCGGTCGGATTCGAACCGCACGTCGTAGCGGATCGTCGGCAGCAGGCGGTCGAGCACCTCTTGCGGGGTGCGCTCGGCAGCAAGGCCGACCCGTTTGGCATGGCCGATCAGGAAGTCATTGCTGAACTCACACTCGATCTCCAGCAAACGGACCTTGGCTTTGTCGTTGTAGAAATCCTGCATCAGGTCGGTGTTGGCCGGGTCGATGCAGACCAAAAGCACATCGCTCTGCCAATAATCGAACAACATCCGCACCAAAGCGCGCCGATGCCTTGTGCGTTTTTCCAGCGTGGTCTGGATGCCGCCCAGGTCGGGCAGCGGCGTTGCCGCCTCATTGAACAGGTAATCCACGGCGGGCAGGTTGGTCACCTGCCGGACCCGATCGACCAGCCGTTTGGCCACGTGCCATTTCTTGCAGGTCACCATCAGCAAGGTGCGCTGGCGGCCGATCGAGCTTTCGGTTTCCCAGAACCGGGGCGCAAAGCGGCGGCCGATCCGGCCCCGGCCGACCAGAAACCGGAACAGGCTGCGGCCCTCGTTGGAAATCCCGAAATCGACCCCGGTGGCCGAGTACAGCTTGCCAAGGCGGTCCTTAAGAACCAGCGCATCCGGGCTGATCTTGCGGGCGAACAGGTAATCCTGGCTCAGCAGCAGGTCGTAATGGTCGTTGTAAAAGCTGACCGGCAGGCCGTAATCGGTGAACATCAGGAAGGTCAGGGTGCGGGCCTTGATCTCATGGTCCGGCACCAGATGGCGGACCAGTGTTTGAAAGAACGTCTCATCCGGGATCCAGGTCGTGCGGAAAAACCGCATCACATCGGGGCGTTTCCCACAAAACTCCAGCACCGCGTCAATCGTGCGGCGGCGCAGGCACCACCATTGCGATCCGATCATCATCTGAATGTCGTGGGGCACTTTGCGGGCGAGGCCAAGGCGTTCCTGCCAGCGCATGGACGCGTAAAACAGCGCCTTCTGGGTCCGTTCGTTGAAGTAGTGCCGGTAGATCAGCCGTTCGTCGCGGATCCCGGTCTTGATCCAGTCCGAGGTGTAAAAATCGAAGCTTTCGATATGGTCACAGGCGGTGGCATCGAGAAAATCATGGGCATATTCGGCGGTTTTGGTCGGCATGCAGTCGCCCGACAGCATGTAGAAATGGCTGGCGTCGGGAAACGCATCGACGGCGGCCTGTACCGCGATCAGGGTCGCCGCCACCAGGCTCCAGCCGCCCCAGCCGCATTTGACCCGGCG
>JAYTQA010000212.1:0-3996 GCA_043746955.1 bacterium
GCGTTCCTGGTGATCATTCCGATGACGCTTCTGACCACACCTTACGGGGTGCGGCTCGCCCATGCGATGGACCCCAAACCGCTCAAACGCGCCTTCGCGATTTTCATCACGCTGGTGGGTGCCAATATGCTGCGCAAGGCCGCGGGATGGTGACGGGCTGGCAGCGGATCGGGGTTTCGTCGGGGATCGCGGCCTGGAGTGCGGCGGCTTTGCCCTTGGCCGTTCGGGCGCTGGCGGCCAGTGGCGAGCCGCTGCGCTGTGGCGGCACCTGGGCGGTGGGGTTGGATTTGCTGCCGAATGATGCGGCGGGCCGGGTCGGCGGGGTGGATTTCCCTTGGGGCGATGTGGGGCTGGTGCCGGAGCCGTTGCACAAGGCGCAGCTGTCGGCGATTTATCCGGGGTATCCGCAACCCTCGCCGGACGAAACCGCCAGCGCCTTTGCGTTCCGTTTGAACCGCGACGCGGCCCATCTGGATGGGTTGCTGCCGGTCGGCGCGGACCGGCAACGGATGGTCAAGGAGCCGCATGCTTGGATTTTGGGCCTGCCACTTAATGAGTGTGACGCGGGCGCTGCCCCGCTGGTGATATGGCAGGGCAGTCACCTGATCCTGCGGGAAGCCTTTTGCAACGCACTTTCGGCCCATCCTCCGCGCGACTGGGATGCTATTGACATGACCGAAGTTTACGGGGCTGCCCGGCGCGACGTGTTTCGGCTGTGCCAACGTATCGAAGTCCCGGCCAAACCGGGTGAGGCCACCTTGCTCCACCGTCTTACCTTGCATGGCGTGGCACCTTGGGCCGAAGGTTCTAAGGCTCCCGCCGAGGGGCGTATTATTGCCTATTTCCGCCCAAAGCTGTCGAGTATCGAGGACTGGATTGAGTATTGGCCGGAGGGCCACTAACGCTTCAAAATCATCTGATCGCCGGTAATGCTGATCTGGAAGCGGCCCAGATACTCCATGCCCAGCAAGGAGACATCCATCGGCGCTTGATTGACCGATGCGGGCAGGGCCTCCTCATGGAACGGGCCGAAAGTGACATTGGGCAGCGAAACGCGGGCGGTGCGGACCATGCCGTTGGCGGTAAAAGCCTCGCCCATGAAGGCAAGTTGGGCCGGATCAATCCCGATTTTGCGGGCGTCGTTGGGCGACAGAACCACGGTTGAAGCGCCGGTATCGGCCATGAAGGTCAGGATCTTGCCGTTGATCGCAAGCTCGGCATAGTAATGGCCATCCTGCGCGCGGGGCAGGGTGACGCTCGCAGCGCTGACCTGCTGGCGGGGTTTCATGCCCCGCTGAATGTCGCCCCACAGGCCAAAAACCGCCATCATGCCCAAAAAGATCATCCCCCAGGCGAGGACCATTTTCAGGGTCTTGCCCCAGTCCTTGCGCATCTCGACCGCAGCCCAGCCGCCCAAAGCGGCCAGGAGCAGGGCGAGGTACAAAAGGCGCATCACCGAGTCATCGGGCATCAGATCAGCCTTGCGGCGAAGAGGCCGGAGCCCTTGATGCCGTCGATGACGAATTGCACGGCGAGGGCTGCGAGCAGCATGCCCAGAAGCCGGGTGATCACGATGGTGCCGGTGCGGCCCATGAGCTTTTCGATCGGCGGTGCTGCCAGCAGAAAGCCAAAGGTCACCACCAGCATCGCGGCCATCAGGACCAGTACCGCGACCTTGCCCGACCATTCCGGGGCTTGGCCGATCAGCAGGATCATCGAGGCGATGGCACCCGGCCCGGCGATCAACGGGGTAGCGAGCGGGAACACCGAAGGATCATGGTCAGGGTCGGCATGCTGGCCTTCGCGGCGTTGGGTGCGGCGTTCAAACAGCATGTCAAGCGCAGTCAGGAACAACAGCAGGCCGCCTGCGATACGGAAGGCGGGCATCGAGATGCCGATGAAGTTCAAGAGCACCTCACCGAACAGGCCGAACAGGGTCAAAAGGATGAAGGCGATGATGCAGGCCCGCCGCGCCATGTCATTGCGGCGGGCGGGGGCCATGCCTTGGGTCAGCGCGATATAGAGCGGCACCAGACCGGGCGGGTCGATGACAACAAACAGCGTGGCAAAGGCGGTGATCAGGAAGGGGGTCATGGGTGGCACCCTTTCGGGTTTGTGCGGGCCGGTCAATGGTCAGATGTGGGACGCGCAGCACCAGACGCGGTCCATCAAGCCGCCACAGGCTTTCGCTACGGGGGCGGCATTGCAACGCTTTAGCCGCTCGAACAATGACAGGCGTCACACGAGCAGCGCAGCACACAGTCAAGCCTGACAGGCGGTGTTCAGGCCAACCGGCGCTTCAGGCCGCCTGCGCGGTTTCCAGCTTGTCGGTGGCGGCCAGCCACATGGCCTCGGCGCGGTCCAGTGCGGTCATCACCTCGGCATATTTGCGGTTCCAGGTTTCCAACTCGCCGATCCTTGCGGCTTCGTACAACTCCGGGTCGGCCAGCTTCTTGGCCAGCTTGTCGCGCATGTCGTTGATCTTCTCCAACCGCTCCTCGCATTTGCGGACTTCGGAGCGTAAGCCAAGCACCTCGTCGCGCGTGAGGCGCTTGGGCCGCTCGATCAGTTTTGCGACCGGCTTTTCGACCTCGTCACCGGCCAGAAGCTGGCGGCGGTAGGCGTCGAGGTCGTCGGTATAGGGGATGACCGCACCATTTTTCACCAGCCACAGCCTGTCGGCGACCAGCCCTAACAGGTGCATGTCGTGGCTGACCAGAACGACGGCACCCTTATAGGCGGTCAACGCCTCGACCAAAGCCTCACGGCTTTCGATGTCGAGGTGGTTGGTCGGCTCGTCAAGGATCAGGAGGTGCGGGGCTTCGATGGTGGCGAGCAGCAGGGAGAGGCGGGCCTTCTGGCCACCGGACAGGCGGCCGACAGCGGTTTCGGCCTGGTCGGGGCCTAAGCCGAAACCGGCCAGACGGGCGCGCAGGCGGGCCTGTGGTTCCAAGGGTTTGACGCGCTGGATATGGGCCAGCGGCGTCTCGTCGATGTGCAACTCATCAACCTGATGCTGGGCGAAATAGCCGATCCGGAGTTTGGAGGACCGGGTGATCTTGCCTTCCGATGCGGCAAGCTTGCCGGCCAAGAGCTTGGAGAGGGTCGATTTGCCCTGCCCGTTGCGGCCCAGAAGGGCTATCCGGTCATCCTGATCAATCCGGAGCGACAGCTTTTTCAGGACCGGCGGGCCACCATAGCCGACCGCAGCCCCTTCCATATTGATGATCGGCGGGGCGAGTTCTTCCGGCTCGGGGAAGGTGAACACCACGGCGCGCGCCTCTTCGGGCGGGGTGATCAGGGTCATCTTCTCCAGCATTTTCACCCGGGACTGGGCCTGGGCGGCTTTGGAGGCTTTGGCTTTGAAGCGGTCAACGAAGCTTTGCAGATGGGCTCTGCGGGTGTCTTGCTTGCGCGCCTCGGCGGCCTGATTGGCGCGGCGTTCGGCCAACTGGCGGGCGAACTGGTCGTAAGGACCGTTCCACAGGGTCAGCTTTTTCTGGTCCAAATGCAGGATCGCGCCCACGGCGCGGTTCAACAGGCCACGGTCGTGGCTGATGATCAGGACGGTGTGGGGGTACTTTTGCAGATAGCTTTCCAGCCACAAAGCGCCTTCAAGGTCCAGATAGTTGGTCGGCTCGTCCAAGAGGAGGTAGTCGGGCTGGGCGAACAGAACGCCCGCCAAAGCCACCCGCATCCGCCAGCCGCCGGAGAAATCCGAACAGGGACGGCGCTGCGCCTCGGGCTCAAAGCCAAGGCCGCGCAGGATCGAGGCGGCGCGGGCCTCGGCGGACCAGGCGTCAATGTCGTTCAAACGCGCCTGAATGTCGGCGATCCGGTGGGCGTCGTGGGCGGTCTCCGCCTCGGCCATCAGGGCGGCACGTTCGGTGTCAGCGGCCAGCACGGTGTCGATCAGCGAGACGTCCGAGCCGGGCGCTTCCTGCGCCACCCCACCGATGCGGGCGCGGTTGGGCATCGAGATGGCGCCACCCTCCA
>JAYTQA010000213.1:0-10611 GCA_043746955.1 bacterium
GCCGGATTGATCAAACCGGCCAGCCTGTCAGAGCTTGCGGCCTCGACCGGGCTGCTGCTCGGGTTGGTGTTTGAGGGGATTGTGCTGTGGGTGCTGCTCGGGCGGCACCAACGGATGGCACAAAGCCTCAGCGTCGCCTCCGGCGCGTTGTCCGACCTGATGGCGGGCTATTTCCGCACCTGGGCTTTGACCCCGACCGAGGCGGATGTGGCGGCCTTCACCATCAAAGGCTATTCGATTGCGGAGATTGCCGCTTTGCGCGGTTCAGCCGAAGGCACGATCAAAACCCATCTGAACGCGATCTATCGCAAATCCGGCACCGGCGGGCGGGCGCAACTGGTGTCGGTGCTGGTGGAGGATCTGTTCGCAGGCGTGCTGATAGGCACTGCCGGGGCGGTCAAGCTTTAAAACCATTGGCCGGCAAAAATGCGCTGTCTGGCGCCGGATGCGGCTTTTTGACTTGCGCGTGACACCGGCTTTTCTATTGGTAACGCCATGTGCCGCGCCAGACAGCGCGGGGAGCGGTGATGGCCTTGAGCAGAGATATTGCAGCCTTGGGGGCGGTGGCGCTGGGTTTGGCCCTGCTTTTGGCAGCCTCAGGCGTGGCACGGGCCGAGGGCATCAGTTTTGGCGGTGCTGCGAAAAGCCGCTCTGCGCAGTTTCGCAGTCAGATGGCGCTGCTGGATGGCCGGTTGTCGCAGCAATATTCCAACTCTGACAAGTTGAAGCCGGATAATGGGGATGCGGCGGGCGTGTCGCATCTGCGCTATTCCGGGCAGTATCGCGGCTTGTACCTCGCGATGGCCAAGGCGGCGGCCAAGAAATACGGCGTGCCGGAGGCGATGTTTCTCAAGCTGGTCCAGCAGGAAAGCGGCTGGAATCAGGGGGCGGTGTCGGCCAAGGGCGCGGTGGGTCTGGCGCAGTTGATGCCGGATACCGCGAGCCGGCTGGGGGTGGATCAGACCGATCCCAAGGCCAACCTCGAAGGTGGCGCGCGGTATCTGTCGATGATGTACGACCGGTTCGGCAGCTGGAAACTGGCTTTGGCCGCCTATAATGCCGGGCCGGAGGCGGTCGATGCGGCGGGCGGGATGCCGAATTTCGAGGAAACCAAGAGTTACGTTTTGGCAATATTGGGGTAGTTGGCGTGGCATTTGGTCGGGGATGGTCGGCCGGATAATGTGGGTTGTCCACATGTGGACACTTTTAAAAATATATATAAATCAATGACTTGGTTTTTTTCGTTATCTTTTTGTTAACGGATTGGCCGGACAAACCGCCCGCAGAGGCAGGCAATGCCGGGGTGAACGCACCCCTACTCCGCCGCCATCTTGATCACCGGCTCCATCTGGGCCAGCACAGCGTCGGGCAGGTGGCATTTGATCTGGTGGCCGCCGCACTGATTGCCGGTTTCGGGGACCCTGAATTGCGACGATACCAAGAGGTGCGTGTTGGCAATTTCAGGTTGGGCGGGCCCTCGCCCATTGGACAGCCACGATGGCCCCCCACAGCATGACGGCAGTTGATACCACGGCGGCGACCAGCCCCGATGTGGCCACGGTTGCGACGCAGAAGTTATAGATGACATGCCACAAGACCACCGCACCAATGCTGCGCCCGGTAAAGCGGTACACATGGGCCAGCACGAAGCTGCCCATCGCCAGCCCGAACATCCAGCCCAAGAGCACCGGCCCGATCAGCACTGTCATGGTGGCATTGATCAGGAACAGCGGCGCGTGCCAGACCATCCAGATCACGGCAACGATCAACCCGGCGGCAAAGCGACTGCGGACCGGTTGCAACTTGTCAAACAGCCAGCCGCGCCAACCGGTTTCCTCGCCATAGCCATTCAGCACCAGCACGCCAATCAGCCCCCATGGTCCATAGCCCGGAGGCAAGCCGGGGTAGGCCGCGAAGTCTTGCCACGGCGGCAGGGGTGTACCGCGCAGGGCCTGAACGCCAAAAACCAGCGCCGCGAGCACGGGTGGCATGGCCAGTGCTGCCAGAAAGAAACCGGGCTGTTCTGGCCAGCGCACCATCCGCCTGCCAAGGTCGGCCAAGCCCGCGCGGCCTTCGGTCAAGGCTGTGACCACCAGTGCCGCGATCATCGGCCCCATCAGGCCGGGCAGATGGCTGTACGGGCTGCCGGGATAAACCATATGGCCCTGCGCGAGCATCCAGAGCCAATAGCTCCACGCAAAGCCGTAGGCGATCAGGCAGAACAGCAGGATTTGGCGCGGTTGAGACATGGGCCCGTGTAGGCCCATTCGCGCGATGTCGCCTTGCCTTGGATCAATGCGGCTATTCTGCGGCCATTTTGATCACCGGCTCCATTGTGGCCAGCACGTCATCCGGCAGGTGGCATTTGATCTGGTGGCCGCCGGCCAGATTGCGCACCGGGGGCATTTCGGTGTCGCAGATGCCGCCGGGCACCTGGCTCTTCCAACGGCAGCGGGTTTGGAACGGGCAGCCGGGCGGCGGGTTCATCGCCGAGGGAATGTCGCCTTCCAGCACGATGCGTTTGCGGATCACCCTGGTATCGGCGACGGGCACGGCGGACAACAGCGCCTCGGTATAGGGGTGGTAGGGCGGCTGGAACACCTGATCGGTGGTGCCGGTCTCCACCACATGGCCAAGGTACATCACCAACACCCGGTCGGAGAGGTAGCGCACGATCGAAAGGTCGTGGCTGATGAACAGGAGGGTGGTCTTGTTCTCGCGCTGAATGTCCATCAACAGGTCGGTGACGGCGGCCTGCACAGAAACATCGAGGGCGCTGACCGGTTCATCGGCGACCACCACCTTGGCACCACCGGCAAAGGCGCGGGCGATGCCGACCCGCTGTTTCTGGCCGCCCGACAACTGGCGCGGCATCCGTTCGGCGAAGGCGCGCGGCAGTTTCACCAGATCCATCAGTTCCAGCATCCGGGCGGTGCGTTCGGCATCGGATTTGCCGTAATGAAACACCTCCAGCGCGCGGATGATCTGGCGACCCACGGTCATCGAGGGGTTGAGGGTGTCGAACGGGTTCTGGAACACCATCTGGACCGAGGACACCGTATCGACATTGCGCTTCTGGATCGGTGTCGATTGCACGTTTTCATCAAACAGCATGATGCTGCCAGAGGTCGCGGTTTCCAACCCCATCAGCACCTTGGCGAAGGTGCTCTTGCCGCAGCCGCTCTCGCCGACAATGGCGAGGGTTTCGCCTTCATGGGCCTCGAAACTCAGGGTTTCGTTGGCTTTCACGACTTTGGCGGTGCCACCGCCGAACAGCCCGGTCGAGACCGAGTAGTATTTCTTCAGATCCTCCATCTTCAGGACCACGCGGCCGATTGGCGACTTTTCTTTGACCACCCGGGCGGCGGGCGGCGCGTTCCAGTCAATCTCGGACCATTTCAGGCAGCGCGAGGCGTGGCGGTCGCCATTGGGCACGGTGGACATCGGGATTTCACCGGTATCGCAGCGGCCCTTCTGGAAGTAGTCGCAGCGCGGGCCGAAGTTGCAGCCAGCGGGGCGTTCATGCGGCAGGGGGAAGTTGCCGGGGATCGAGATGAGCGGCCTGGTGTTCTTATCCGCCCCCGGCAGCGGGATCGAGCGGAACAGCGCCTGGGTATAGGGGTGGCGCATGGCGTCGAACACTTCGATCACATTGCCGGTCTCGACCGCTTCGCCGGAATACATCACGCAAAGCCGGTCGCAGACATCCATGATCAGGCCAAGGTTGTGGGAGATGAACAGCATCGAGGTGCCGTATTTTTCGCCCAAAGCCTTCACCAGATCGACAATCCCGGCCTCGACCGTGACGTCCAGCGCGGTGGTGGGTTCATCCAGGATCAGCAAGGCGGGTTTGCTCATCAGCGCCATGGCGATGACGATGCGTTGCTGCTGGCCGCCGGACAGTTGGTGGGGATAGGCGTGCAGGATGCGGTCGGGGTCGGGCAGGCGGACGTCGGTCACGATCTGGCGGGCCAGCGCCCACGCCTCGGCCTGCGCCATGCCCTGATGGATCATCGGCACTTCAGCCAGTTGTGCGCCGATCTTCATGGCCGGGTTGAGGCTTGCCATCGGTTCTTGATAAATCATCGCGATTTCGGAGCCGCGGATTTTGCGCAGCTCTTCATCGCCCAGCGTGACCAGCTCGCGGCCTTTGAACTTGATCGAACCGGCGACGATGCGGCCGTTCTTGCCAAGGTCGCGCATGACGGCCAAGGCGACGGTGGACTTGCCGCAACCGGACTCACCGACCAGACCCATCGATTCGCCGGCCATCACCTGGCAGGAAAAATCCATCACGGCGGGAATTTCGCGCAGCCGGGTGAAGAACGAGATCGACAAATGGTCGATGGCGAGGATCGGTTGGCTGGGGTCCCAGGGTGTGTCGGTCATGGCGGGCCTCGTGATGGTGGTGAGGGCGGAGCCGGGGGTTTCACACCCCCGGACCCCCGTGGAGTATTTTTGCCCAGATGAAGGGGGGAGCGGGCATCAGTCCTTCAGGCTTTCTTCGCGCAAGCCGTCGGCGAGCAGGTTGAGGCCGAGAACCAGGCTCATCAGAGCGAGTGCCGGGACCACGGCGGGGTGGGGGATCATCGACAGGAGTTTGCGGCCGGCGTTGATCGTGGAGCCCCAGTCCGGGCTTTCGGGGGTCACTCCCAAGCCAAAGAAACCGAGGGTGCCCAAAAGGATCGTGGTGTAGCCGATCCGCAGGCAGTAATCGACGATCAGCGGGCCGCGCGCGTTGGGCAATATCTCCCACAGCATGATGTACCAGGCTTTCTCGCCCCGGGTCTGGCCAGCTGCTACATAATCGCGCGATTTGAGATCCATCACGATGCCGCGCACGATGCGGAACACGGTGGGCGCGTTGACGAACACCACTGAGACGAACACCACTGAGACGAACACGTTTAGGAGGTTCGGCGCCATGCCCCAGACGCCCAGGGGATCGCGGTTGAAGGCGAGGCCGGAATAGGCCCAAAAGCCCAAGACCAGCGTCACGCCGACATAAAGATTGCGTTTGGGCGGGTTGGTGTGGAAGCGGGAGTTGAACAGGATGGCGAAGAAAGCGATCGGGATCAGGAACAGGATGGCGGCCAGCGCCACCGGGATGCCGGTGTTGCGGATCTCTGGCGTCACCAGCAGGTAGAACAGCAAGATCACCGGGAAGGCCAGGACGAGGTTGGCCATGAAGCTGAGGACGGTGTCGAGCTTGCCGCCGAAGTAGCCCGCAGGCAGGCCCAGGGTGATGCCGACCACATAGGCAAAGCTGGTGGCGGCCGGGGCGATGATCAGCACCTGACGCGCGCCCATCACCATCCGCGAGAACACATCGCGCGCCAGGTGGTCACCGCCGAGCAAAAACCACGGGTATTGGCCGGGGCGCAGGTCGGCGACCGGCGTGCCGGGGACCGGGTTCTTGACCGAACCCAGTGGGGCCAACGGGTCGAAGGTGATGATCAGATTGGCGAAGATCGCGGTGAACACCCAGAACAGCACGATGGCAAATCCCGCCATGCCGACCGGGCTGTCAAACAGCTTGCCGTAAAGGCCGAGCCTGCGCCTGAAGCGGATCGACACGGCGAAGGTTACCACAAGGCCCAGCCAGACCGGCCAGAACTGCTTGGCCATCAGCGCAAAAATCATCGGCCAGGAGAGGATATCTGTCATGTCAGCCTAGCCGGATGCGGGGGTTAAGATAGACGTAGCCGATGTCGGAGATCAGTTGGGTGATCAGAACGAAGAACACGGCCACGACCGAGGCGCCGAGCAGCAACTCGATGTCGTTATTGCCGGCGGCGGTCACCAGCATCCAGCCGAAGCCTTTGTAATTGAACAAGGTTTCGGTGATCACCACGCCGTTCAGCAGGTAGGGAAATTGCAGCATGATCACGGTGAAGGGCGCGATCATCGCGTTGCGCAGCGCGTGGCGCATCACCACCTCGCGGAAGGCTACACCTTTCAGCCGCGCGGTACGGATGTATTGCTGGGTCATCACCTCGGTCATGCTGGCCCGGGTCATCCGGGCGATATAGCCCACGCCGTACAAAGCGATGGTGGCGACCGGCAAGGCAAAGTTCCAGAAGGTGATGTTGTCCATCGCCGAAGTGGCGGTGCCCAAGAACAGGGTTTTGCTGGTGAGCAGGCCCATATTGGCCAGCAACGGCGAAAACCCGGTGACCGGTGAGGCAAACAGCGCCACCAGGATCACGCCTGACACATATTCGGGCGTGGCACTGGTGGCGATGCAGAAGGTGGACAGGATCCGGTCGGTCCTTGTACCCTCGCGCATCCCGGCCAACACGCCGATGAGCAAGGCCGAGGGCACCATCACCAGCATCACCGCCAGCATCAGCCAGCCGGTGGCACCCATTGCGGTGCCAAGCTGGCCCAGCACCGGCTTTTTGAACACGGTGGAAAAGCCCCAGTTGCCTTCCAATATGCCGCAGTAATGCGGGGCAAGGGCGGGATCATCGCCCTGACGGATGCACAGGCCGCGCGTCACCCCCTTGTCATCGGTCCGCACCCAGCCCGGTGCCACGCCCACCCATGCGGCATAGCGGTAAAACACCGATCCGCCGTGGCCGTTCTGTTCGATCCACAGCGCCACCGACTCGTCGGTCATCCGAACCGAGCCTTCCGACCGGGCGAGTTTCTGCAAATTGGGGGTTAGATTGGTGAGGTAAAACACGACGAAGGTCAGGACCAGCGCCGTCAGGATCATCACACCGAGGCGCTTGACCACGAATTTGAACATCTGCGGATTCCACCGTGCCAGACGACCGATCCTGACGGGTCGGACAGTTGAGGGCGAAAGACCCCAAGCGATAGAAAAGGGGCGGGCGCGCCGAACGGCACACCCGCCCCGCTTGAAGGCCTCAGGCTATCGACCACTGGTAATGGTGGTGTTCGAACGACGGGTGCATTTCGACACCTTTCACATTCGGCTTGGCGTGGTGGAAGATCGACCGCCAGAAGGGCTGAATGATCACGCCTTCGTCTTGCAGAATCTTCTCGAGTACCAGCATCACTGCCCGGCGCTTTTCGGCATCGGCCAGCGACAGCGCTTTGGCCATGGCGGCGTCGAAGTCCTTGTTCGCCATGCCGGTCTCATTCCACGACCCGGTGGAGGTATAGGCGAGCGACATGTTCTGCACCGCCAGCGGCCGGTGGTTCCATGTGGTCGAGGAGAACGGATACTTCTGCCAGTCGTTCCAGAAGGTCGAGCCGGGCAACACGGTGCGTTTGACGTTCACACCGGCGTCGCGCAACTGGGCGGCCACCGCGTCAGAGGTGTCCAGTTCCCAGCCACCATCCAGCGAGGTGAATTCAAACTCTGTATCCGCCAGTTTGTACTTGGCCAGCACATCCTTGACACCGGCCTTGTCGAACTTTTGCGGCTCAAGCTTGGCATATTCCGGGTGAATCGGGCAGGCGTGGTGGTTTTCCGCCGTGGTGCCAAGGCCTTTGTAACCAAGGTCGAGCACAACCTTCGGATCAACCGCGCGCTGCAGGGCGGAACGAACCTCTTTTTCCTTGTACAGGTCCGAAACGGCAGAGTTGAAACGGCAGACAAGGGTAGCGGCAGTAACCGCCTCGGACTTCTTCCAGCCCAGAGTATCGAGTTGGGTTATGAAATCGCCGGTCGTCTCGTAGTTCAGGTCAATCTCGTCCGAGTTGGCGAGGTTCACCATGGCCGAAGGGTCGGTGCCGAAGTCGATGTAGTGAATCTCGTCCAACGGGGCCACGCCACCCCACCACTTATGGCTGGCCGGCGCGCGCTTGAGCACCATCTTCTTGCCGACCGACATTTCGCCCGGCACATAAGGCCCGGTGCCGATCGCGTTGACCGACGGATCATCACCGTCCTTGTAGGATTTGTGCATCACGGCCGACGGGTAGTCCGCAATGTTCGGCACCACGGCCACGTCCGACAGCGACATCTTCAGCGTGACGGTGTGGTCATCGACCTTCACCACCGACCCTTCGCGCAACTGCTTGGTCTTGGGGTCGACCAGCCCGAGGAAGCGCGAGGCCATCGCATTGCCCTGAACCGTGCCATCGGTCCAGCGCCGGAAGTTGTTCACGACATCATCGGCGGTGAAATCGTCGCCGTTCTGCCATTTCACGCCCTTGCGGACATGCAGGGTGTATTCAGACGCGTCGGCACTCGCCTCCCACTTCTCCAGCAAGCGGCCTTCGAAGGTCCCGTCAGAATTGTACTGCACCAGATATTCCAGCCAGCCGCGATAGATGTTGGCAATCTGCGGCCAGTCCGCCAGCCGCGGGTCTTTCTGCGCCTTGGTTTCCATCCCAACCCGCAGGATGCCGCCGACTTTGGCAGCTTCAGCCTGTGCCGGGGTGTTCAGGCCCAGCATGGCATAGGCCGCCGCCGCCGAAACCCCCAAAGCGGTGGTGCGGGTCAGAAATTCCCTGCGGCTGAGGGTGCCGTTCTGCACTTCGCCAAGGTGCATTATCGCACCCGGATGGAAAGCCTCAAAGCTTGTCATGTCGTTCATCGCAGTCTCCCTGTCAGGCCAATGCCTTGTTTTCATGTCTTAGCGGCGCCGCTTGCGCGCGCCCCCCGGTCGCAGGTCAGGGGCTGGCGCGGTGCTCGTGCTCACGGCCGCATTGCGCACCTTTTACAAGGGCACGTCAACGCTTGGATTCGACGCCGCATATAACGTTTGCGACAAGAACCGCCGCCAGGGACCGATGCTGCGGCGCGGCGTGGCGGTTAAGGGATGATCGGCAGTGCCGGTAGTTTCAGGCAGGGCGGTTGGGTTTCCGTTCAATCGGATAAGTGCAGCAAACCCCCGGCCCCTAATCCCGCCAAATCGCACCGGAATCCCCTCGCCTATCGCAGCGGAATTTCTTCGACGATCGCCTCAGCTATCGCCTATTGGGTGCGGCGGAATGCGGTCGGCGAGGTGCCGGTGCGGTGCTGGAACGCCCGGGTGAAATAGGCGGCCGAGCCGAAGCCCAGGCTCACGCCGATCCGGTTGACCGGCAGTTTGGTTTCGGCCAGCAGTTTGCGCGCCTCAAAGATCCGGCGGTCTTGCAACAAATCGATCGCGGAGCGCCCACAGGTCAGGCGGCAACAGCGGGTCAGATGGGTCGCGGTGACGCCCAGATCCGCCGCCATGTCGCCGACCCCGGCCCCGCTGCGAAACTGCCGCTCCATCACATCGGTAAAGCGGGCGACCAGTTTGCGGGCGGCGTCGGGCTTGGTGGTTTCGGCCCCCGGTTTGGCGGCCTGACGTTCGATCCAGACGCCCAAAAGCCCCAGATGGGCACAGGCCGCGCGTTCGTGACCCAGCGTGTCGGCGTCCATTTCGCGCTGGATGGCGTCGAGGGTGACGTTGAGTTCCTGTTGCGCGTGCACTTCGCGGATCCGCAGGTGCAGCGGGTCTTTGGGCAGGGCAATGCCGGATTCGCGGCCAAAAAACACTGCCGTGCCAAAGACTTGCGCCCCAACCTCAAAGCCGTGCATCACCCCTGCCGGAATGAAGATGCCGTTGTGGGCGGTATAGCCGCGGGTCTGGCCTGCGATGGTGATCCGGCCCTGACCCTTGGTGAACCACAAAAAGCAGGGTTCGGACAACGAGCGCATCGCCTCGACCCGCCAGCGGCCGCCAGCGGCTAGGCGGGGGATCGCCACGAGGCGGAAAGAAGCGGCGGTCGGTTGGCTGTTCATGGCGGCTCGCGGGTTCGTGAGCTTCCCTGATAGCCTGAGGTTGGCCGGCCCCCAAGCAAAATATTGTCAAAGGGCCGAGGGATTTTCAACCCAAGGCAGAAACACGCCGGAGCTCAGCTGAAGGCCTCCTGCGGGTCGACTTGCTGCCAGTTTTTCATCCGGCTGCGAAACCAGCTGCGCTGGCGTTTGGCATATTGCCGGGAGGCGAGCACGGCCTGGGCCTGCGCCGCCGCCAGCGTCAGCTCGCCGCGCAGATGCGCCACCAGAGCGCTGGCGCCGATCGCCCGCGCCCAAGGCCGGTCGGGCTGCCAGTCGGGCAGAACCGCGCGCACCTCCGCCACCGCACCATCGTCCAGCATCCGGGCAAACCGCTGGGCGATCCGGGCGTCCAGCCAGGGCACTGCCGGGCAGAGCACCAATGCGGTCGCCTGATCCAGCGCCAACAGAGGGGGCGCGCCTGCCGCCTGCCAGTCTGCCAGACCCCGGCCGGTGGCGCGCAACACCTCCCACGCCCGCTGGACCCGCACCGGGTTGGCAAGGTCGGTGCGCGCGGCGGTGGCCGCATCCAGTCCGGCCCGCATCACCCCGACCTGACCCGACAGCCGCAGAGCGTCCGCCTCGGCCCGGACCTCTGGCGGGATGGCCGGCACCTCGGCCAGGCCTTCGGTCAGCGCGGTAAAATACAATCCGGTGCCGCCGACAATCACCACGGGCCGGTCCAACAGGGGCGAAACCTCGCGCAGCCACGCCCCGACCGAATAGTCCTGATTGCGCCCGACATGGCCATAAAGTGCATGTGGCCGCGCTGCCGCCTCCGCCACCGAAGGCCGGGCGGTCAGCACCCGCCAGCAGTCATAAACCTGCAACGCATCGGCATTGACGATCAGCCGGCCATCGCGCGCCGCCAGTTCCATGGC
>JAYTQA010000214.1:0-3968 GCA_043746955.1 bacterium
GCATCGGCCAGCGGCACCTCTTTGCCGCCCACCGCGCGGATCAGGCGCGGGGCCACCAACCGCCCCGTCGCCACCCGTGCCGCCATCACCGCCAGTTGCAGGGGCGAGGCCAGCACATAGCCTTGCCCGATCGCCGCGTTGATCGTGTCGCCTATGCGCCAATCTTGTTTGAAGCGCAGCACTTTCCAGGCCTTGGTGGGCAGATTGCCCTCGGTGATGGCGGACATCGGCAGGTCATGGCGTTGGCCCAGACCCATGGTCTTGCCCATCAGAGCGATCTTGTCGATGCCGCAACGTTGGGCCATGTCATAAAAGAACACATCGCAGCTTTGTTCCAGCGCATGGGCAAGGTCCATCTTGCCGTGGCCGCCCGACTTCCAGCAGTGAAACTTGCGGCCGCCGAAATCCAGATAGCCGGGACAATTCACCGTGGTATTCACGTCCATCGAGCCGTCGGCCAATGCCGCGAGGGCGGTGACGATCTTGAAGGTCGACCCCGGCGGGTAAGCCCCCTGCACCACCTTGTTGGCCAAGGGCCGGTGATCGTTTTCGGTCAGCAGAGTGTAGTCGCCGGAGGATATGCCGCGCACGAACAGGTTGGGGTCAAAACTCGGGGCCGAGGCCGCGCCAAGGATATCGCCGTTCTGCACATCCAGCACGATGACGGCGGCTGATTGGTCGCCCAACCGCACTTGCAGAAAGTTCTGAATGTCGGCATCCAGCGTCAGGGTCAGGTCAGCGCCGGCCTGGCCGTCGGTCCGGTCCAGCTCGCGCATGATCCGGCCCACATGATTGACCTCGATCTTGCGGTTGCCGGCCGAGCCGCGCAGCGCATCTTCCTGCCACTTTTCCACGCCGATCTTGCCGATCTGGAATTTGGGAATATGCAGCAGCGGGTCGGGGTTTTCCAACGCGGTGAGGTCTTTTTCCGACACCGGGCCGACGTAGCCCACCACATGGGCAAAGTCGGTGTCGCGGGGGTAGACCCGGCTGAGACCGACATCCGGCGTCACACCGGGCAGGGCCGGGGTGTTCAGCGATATGCGGCTGAACTCTTCCCAGGTCAGCCGGTCCGCCACCGGGATCGGCACGAAGGAGGCATTGCGGGCCACGTCTTTCAGCACACGGGTCAGGTCAGACTGGGCCAGCGGGATCAGGTGGCTCAACCGGTTCAGGACCGTCTGCACATCGCCCGCCCCTTCGCGGGTGATGACCACGCGGTAGTTCTGTTCGTTGCCCGCGATCAGCTTGCCGTTGCGGTCGAATATCAGCCCACGGCCGGGCGGGATCAACTGGATGTTCACCCGGTTCTGTTCGGCCAGAAGGCTGAAGGCGTCCGATTGGTCCACCCCGAGATAGCGCATCCGGCCCGCCAGCACCGCCATGGTGGCCGCCATGCAGCCGCCCATGAACAAGGCGCGGCGGTTGATCCGGCGCGCGCTGTCTTCGGCATCGCGGGCCGGGCGTCTCACATCTTCCTCCCATAGGCGTCAATCTCGCCCATCGCCGGTTTGTGCAGGTCCAGCCCGTAGCGCGAAAATGCCACAACGGCCGGATAGGCCAGCACCGACCAGACAATCTGCACCAAGGCATAGCCGAACACCGGCTGGGGGACAAAGGCCATGGCCAGCACCAGACGGTTGGCGAGAAAGATCGCCACCATGACGCCGGCCACCAGTAACCATTCGATGCTGAAGTTCAACTCTCGGGTCAAAGCGGCGCGGGCGCGCAGGAATTCGGCAGCCATCAGGACCATCGCAGTCCACAAGCCGGGCGGGCGCATCAGCAAAAGGTCTTCGGCCAGGACCACGGCCACGATCATCGGGGCAGGCAGGTATTCGGGCCTGCGCACCATCCAGGCGAGGATGAAGCACAACAGGATGTCCGGCCCCGGCAGATGGCCCGCCGTGGTGTCCAACGGCAGCAGGCGCAGAAAGGTCAGGAACACCGTCACGCCGACAAAGATCAGCCGGTGCAGCCAAAGCGACCCGATCCACGCCCTAATCATTGCGCGCCCCGGTGGTGCCATCGGTCACCGGCTGGGTGGTGGAGGTATCCGCGCCTCCCGTCGTGGCATCGGTGGGCGCGGGCGGCAGACCCCCGGCCGGCAGCAGCGGGCCCTGAAAGCCTGCCGGCAGGGGTTGCGGCGGCTCTGGCACCAGCAAAGCGCCGGGGTCGGTGATCGGCATGCTTTGGTAGCTGCGCAGGACGCGCAGGAATTCCAGGCGCTGGTAGTCGGCGGCCAGAACCACGCGCAGACGTTTATCTGCGCCCAAAGCGACTTGTCCGACCAGAAGGCCCGCCGGAAAGACCTCGCCATCGCCGGTGGTGACCACGCGGTCGCCGGGTTGCACCTGATCTGGGTGTTCCAGAAAATCCAGGGGCGGCAGCATGGAGTTATCGCCCGCCAGGATAGCTTTTTGCCCAGAGGCTTGCAGCACGACCGGGATTCGGCTGGAACTGTCGGTGAGCAAAATCACCCGCGCGGTCCGCTCGCCTACCCCCGCGATCCGCCCGACCAGACCAATGCCGTCCATCGTGGCCCAGCCGTCATGGATGCCGTCGCGGGTGCCCACGTTCAAAAGGACCGATTGGCGAAACGGGCTGCCCGAGTCGGCCAGAACCACGCCGGTCACATGGGTCAGCATCGGGTCAAGCCGCACGTTGTTGAGGTCCAGCAGGCGGGCGTTCTTCTGCTCCAGCTGCAAGGCCGCCTCTTTCCAGGCCTTCATCTGCTGCAATTCATCGCGAAGCTGTTGGTTTTGTTCATAAAGCCGGGCGTAGGATTGAAAGTTTTCGATCATCCCGGTCACCTTGGTCACCGGCATCATCGCCCAGCTTAAATCCGGCACCACCCGGTCGACCAAAGCGGTGCGGAAGCGTTCCACCCTTGGGCTGTCAATCCGCCAGACCAGAAACAGCGCCAGCAACAAAAGCACCGCAAGACCCACCAGCACCCGGCGCAGCGGGCGTGAGAAATCCTCCGGGTCATAGTTGCGTTGTTTGGCCATGGGCGGACCTTAGAGCATTTCCGGCTTAAGGGGACACCGGTCAAGCGGTTCGGAAATGCGACAAAATACGAGGGCTGAAGCGGTGCCGTGCTTGGCCGGGCCGCTCCCGTCGTCAGGCTTAGCTGTCGTAGTCGATGACGTGACGCAGCTGCTTTTCGTACTCCAACGCTTTGCCGGTGCCCAGTGCCACACAGTTCAAAGGTTCGTTGGCAACCGAGATCGAAAGCCCGGTCTGTTCGCGCAAGCTGAGGTCCAGGTCGCCCAGCAAAGCCCCGCCGCCGGTCAGCATGACGCCCCGGTCGACAATATCGGCGGCGAGGTCGGGCGGTGTCGTCTCCAGCGCCTGCATCACCGCGTCGCAGATTTGCTGCACCGGTTCAGACAAAGCCTCGGCCACTTGCGCCTGATTGATCTCGGTTTCCTTGGGCACACCGTTCAAAAGGTCACGGCCCCGGATCATGATCGAGGCACCCCGGCCATCGTCGGGCATCCGCGCGGTACCGATGGTGGTCTTGATCCGTTCGGCGGTGGATTCGCCGATCAGCAGGTTCTGGTGACGGCGCAGATAGTTGATGATGGCTTCGTCCATCCGGTCGCCGCCAACGCGGACCGAACGGGCGTAGACGATGTCACCCAGGCTCAGAACCGCGACTTCGGTGGTGCCGCCGCCAATATCGACCACCATGTTGCCGGTCGGGTCGGTGATCGGCATGCCAGCCCCGATCGCCGCGGCAATCGGTTCGGCAATCAGACCAGCGCGACGGGCACCAGCGGACAGAACCGATTGACGAATGGCGCGCTTTTCCACCGGGGTCGCACCGTAAGGCACACAGACGATGATCTTGGGCTTGGAGAACGTCGACCGCTTGTGCACCTTGCGGATGAAATGCTTGATCATCTCCTCCGCCGTGTCAAAGTCGGCAATCACCCCGTCGCGCATCGGGCGGATCGCCTCGA
>JAYTQA010000215.1:0-3968 GCA_043746955.1 bacterium
TCGGCGACGGCACCAACTTCCCCGGCCAGCAGAACATCGGGCGCATGTTCGAAAAATATCTCGACGCGATGGCCACAATCTACCAGGGCCTGCCTTCGGACTGGACGCTTTTCATCGAACACAAGATGTATGAACCGGCGTTCTATTCCACCGTGATCTCCGACTGGGGTTCCAGCCTGATTGCCGCCCAAACCCTTGGGCCGCAAGCCAAATGTCTGGTCGACCTCGGCCATCACGCCCCCAACACCAACATCGAGCAAATCGTGGCCCGCCTGATCCATGCCGGTAAACTGGCGGGCTTTCACTTCAACGACAGCAAATATGGCGACGATGACCTGGATGCAGGCTCCATCGACCCGTTCCGCCTGTTCCTTGTCTTTAACGAACTGGTCGATGCCGAGGCCAAAAATCTCGGCCTCGCCTATATGATCGACCAAAGCCACAATGTGACCGATCCGATCGAAAGCCTGATGGCCTCCGCCATGGAAATCGCCCGCGCCTATGTGCAGGCCAGTTTGGTCGACCGCAAAGCGCTTGCCGAAGCCCAGGACGCCAACGACGCCTTAGCCGCCCACCGGATGCTGAAAGCCGCCTACCTGACCGATGTATCGCCGATCCTGGCCGAGGCGCGCACGAGGCAAGGTGGTGCCCTCGACCCCATCGCCTCCTACCGCGCCGCAGGCTACCGCGCCGCCAAAGCCAAAGAGAGGCCAGCGGTGCAGGGCGCGTCTTCAGGCATTGTCTGAACATGCGGCGGGGTGAACCCCGCCCTACGAATGCTGAACATGCGGCGGGGTTCACCCCGCCGCATCGCTGAACTGGACGGGAGGCCGGGACGCATGGCAGACAAACGTTCGATCATCGACGAAAGCCATGCCTTCTGGACAGATGTTGTCCAACCCCTCCTCCAAACCCACCATCCGGATGAAACCGCCCAAATGGCCGCCGGTTTTTACGGCTACGGCTCCGAAGTCCTGCGCTTGGATGACGAATATTCCACCGACCACCACTTCGGCTTGCGGGTGAATATCCTTTTGCCCCAAGCCCTGATGGACACAAACGGCAAAGCCATCGAGGCCAGCCTCGCCACCCACCTGCCCCACCAATGGCGCGACCGCCAACTCCGCGAAGGTTACACCCGCACGAAAGGCGTGGCGCTGGCCTCGCTCGACCACCACCTCCGCGCCACCATCGGCCTCAATCACCCGCCCGAAACCCTGACCGATTGGCTGCAAATCCCCGAGGAGGACATCACCCACATCGTCGCGGGCGAGGTCTGGCACGACCCGTCCGGCGCGTTCTCAGCGATCCGCCGCGCCCTGAACGCCTACTACCCCGAACCGGTCCGCCTGCGCCGTCTTGCCCATTGGTCGCGCTATTTCTCCGGCATGGGGGTCTATGCCCTCAAGCGTGCCCTGCTCCGGCAAAACACCCTCTACGCCTCCACCGCCTTCGCCCGAAGCTTGCGCTGGGGCGTCCAGATGGCGTTCCTGCTCGATAAAACCTACTACCCTTACGACAAATGGCTGACCGAGAGGTTCCACCGCCTGCCCCGCATGGGCCCGCGCCTCGGCCATATCGTCGACAAAGCCCCCCAACTCACCACGTCATGGGAGGAAAAGCTCACCCTCCTCCACCAGATGTCTGATATCCTCGATCACACCATGGTCGAAGATGGCCTGATCGCCCCGCACCCGAAATACAAAGCCTCGGACACCTCCGGCTACCGGCTTCTGGAATCCGCCTATGCCGAGTTGATCCGGAAATGCCCCGCCGAAATCAAGACCCTGATCCCGCAATGGGAGCAGGTCCACTGGGAAAGCTTCCACTCCGGTTTTGTTGACCGGGTGGACCTGTCAGACTGGCGCCGCATGTTGGTATTGGAGGCGGAATGAACGCGCTTGACCGCATCATGGCCACGATCAACCGCCAGCCGGTCGACCGCACGCCGATCGACTGCTGGCTTTACCAGCGCCAGTTCCTCGACCGGCTCGAGGCCGACTATGGCCCGCGCGAGAAATTCATCGAGGAATTCGGCGTCGATGTCTTTGTCGGCCTGATGCCGTTTCCCAACCAATATGGCCGCAAGTTCGACATCATGGAACTGGACAGCCTGCGCTTTGAAGACCCCAAAGACCCCAAATGGCTGAACTTCACCGCGTGGAATTACGACTTCGGCGGCACCAATATCGCCAGTGCCGTGGCCGCTCACCACGGCAAACGCTGCGTTCTGGCCCATTGCTGGGGCATGGTCGAAGGCACCTCCTCGTTCCTTGGGATTGAGAATTGCTGGATGAACCTTGGCGGCAACCCCGACCGCATGGCCGCCTGGTTTGACAAATACGCCGACTGGATGTGTCTCCAGGTCGATAATCTGGTCGAGGCTGGCGTGGATATGATGACCCTGAGCGATGATTGGGGTTCCAACGGCACGATGCTGTTCAACCCCAAAGCCTGGCGCAAGCTGATCAAGCCCTATGCGATGCGCGTGGTCCAGCACGCCCGCGCGCGCGGCCTGCCGGTCAACCTGCATTCCGACGGCTATATTCTGCAAATCGTCGATGACATCATCGAGATGGGCTACACCTCCTGGCACCCCGTGCAGGAAAGTGCCGGCATGGACCCGCGCGAGGTCAAGGCCAAATGGGGCGACAAGATCACCATCTACGGCTCCTTGGACGTGATCGACGGGTTGCTGAAGTACGAGGGCGATGAACTTGAGGATTACATCACCAACCGTTTTGCGATCTACGCGCCCGGCGGTGGTTTCATCTTCAACGGCGGCCATTTCATCCAGCCCGACATCCCGCCCCTGCGCCTGATCCACGCCTACCGCGTGGCGCAAAAACTGGCCCCCCTCTACGGCACCTTGGCCGCATGAGGCCTTGGGGCGCCTGCTGGATCGGCCCGGATCATCCGGTTTGATCTGGCAAAGACCTCCCATAACCGCCACATTCCGCGCTTGATCCGCTTCCCCCGCGCCCCCAACCGCCACTCTCTGCGCCTGATCCGCTTGCCCCGCGTCCCCCAAACCGCCACTCTCTGCGCTTGATCCGCTTGCCCCCCGTCCCACCACACCGCCGCCCAAACCGGAGCCCGCACCGCATGACCCACGATATGGCACCCGACGGCACCTTCTGGATCGGCTCCGATCATCCGTTTGACCTCACCGAAGCTTACCTCAACTTCCGCCGCGACATTGTCCTGCACGAAGCGCCCCATAAGGCCGCCTTCACCCTGACCGCCGACAGCCGCTACCGGTTGTGGATCAACGGCGACTATGTGGCGAGAGGCCCCGCCCGCGCCTGGCCCCACGCCATGCAACTGGATACGCTCGACGTCACCAAATACCTGCGGCCCGGCCCCAACCATCTGGCGATCCAGGTCTATTGCCCCGGCTATTCCCACTTTTCCTACGTCCACAAAGCCGCCACCGGCTGGATAGGCTGGCTGAACACGGACGGTGAAATCACCGCCTCCGACCGCCACTGGCACGTTCAGCGTGACCCAAGCTACGCCCCCCTCGTCCCCCGCATTTCCATCTATGGCAGCGGGGTGGAACGTCGCGACATGCGGTTTGACACCGACTGGCAGACCGCCCCGGCCACCAACTGGGCGATTGCCCGCATCGTCCAGCCACCCGAGGGCCCGATCTGGCGTGGCTTGCACCCCCGCGACATACCTCTCCTGACGGAAACCCGGCAAACCCTGACCGCGCCTTGGCAAACCCGGTTTGGTCCGACTCCCGCCGGCACCGGGTCGCCACATGACGACCTGCGCCGCAGCTTCACCACATGCCGCCCCGCAGCGATCCCGTCGAGTCTTGCCGCCAACCAAACCGCGATCTGGGTGTTTGACCTAGGCCACAGCCAAATCTGCACCGCAGGCGTCACAATCGCCAACGCGACGGGCGGCGAAACCCTCGCCATCTCCTACGCCGAGAAACTCCATGACGGGGAAATCCTGCT
>JAYTQA010000216.1:0-10569 GCA_043746955.1 bacterium
GGGGTCAAGACCTCGGGCTACGGGCGCGAGTTGGGCGATATGGGCATCCAGCAATTCGTCAACAAAAAGCTGGTGGGGATTTCGGCGGCGGAAGCTCCCGCCGTGACGGCTGGCAAAGCATCGGCCGCGTCGGTCCCAGTGGGAGAAACCGCATGAAACCCGATGGCGATATCGTCCTGATCACCGGATCAAATGGGCGGATCGGGTCCGCCGTGATGCGCCAATTGCGCAAGACTTATCCCAATGTCGTGGGCTTTGATATGAAGGCCGAGGCGAACCCGCCCGAGGGTTGCACGAGAATCCCGGTGGATATCACCTCGGACCAAAGCGTGACCGACGGGCTGAAGGTACTGCTGGCACATCATGGATCGCGGGTGGCGTCGGTGATCCACCTTGCGGCGTTTTACGATTTTTCCGGCAAGCCCGACCCGCGTTATGACACGGTGACTGTGAATGGCACCAAGCGTCTGCTGGCCGGTCTGAAGGCCAATTTTGAGGTGCAGCAGTTCCTGTTTTCCAGCACGATGCTGGTGCACAAACCGGGCGAGCCCGGGATATTCTTCAACGAGGACTGGCCGATTGGCCCGACCTGGGCCTACCCGGACTCCAAGGTCCGCACCGAAGCGATGATCCGCGCTGAACGCGGCGATGTGCCGACAGTTATGCTCCGCCTCGCCGGGGTTTACGACGATGGCTGCCACTCGCCGCCATTGGCGCATCAAATTCAGCGCATCTATGAACGCCAGTTGGAATCGCATCTGTATGCCGGATCGACCTCGCACGGCACGGCCTTCGTGCATATGGACGACGTGGTGGATGCGATTGCCCGATCGGTCGAGAAACGCGCGACCCTGCCCGCCGAAACCGTGTTGCTGATCGGCGAGCCCGACGCGCTGAGTTATGACGAGTTGCAGCATACGTTCATGCGGCAAATCCATGACGAGTCTTATGAGGAGTTCAGTGTGCCCGGTCCGGTCGCCAAAATGGGTGCTTGGGTCGAGGAAAATATCCTCGGGCTCAAGCCGTTCATCAGGCCGTGGATGATCGACCGCGCCAACGACCATTACGCCCTGGATATCAGCCGCGCCAAAGAGGTGCTGGGCTGGGTGCCGCAGCACACCCTGCGCAAGGCGATTCCGCAGATGGTGGCGGCGCTGAAGGCCGATGATCTGGGCTTTTACCGCGAGAACGGGCTGGAACCGGCCGAATGGATGGTGGCCAACGCGCAGGCCAGGGCACAGGAGAAAGCGCAATGACGGTGGATCATTCCGGCCACAAGGCCACCCATACGCCCACTGGCACCGCGCCAGCGGGGGCGGCGGGTTATACCTGCCCGATGCACCCCGAAGTCAAAAGCGCCACTCCCGGCAGTTGCCCCAAATGCGGCATGACGCTGGTGCCCGTGGCCGTAGCCGGGGAAAAAGCCCGATGAGCTCGGACCATTCCGGCCACGGGGCCAAGGCGTCCCCCGAGAACAAGGCACAAAGTGCCGGGCCAACCTACACCTGCCCGATGCACCCCGAAGTCCAAAGCGCCACCCCCGGCAGTTGCCCCAAATGTGGCATGACGCTGGTGCCGATGGCCGCGCAAACCGCTGCAAAGCCCGCGATGATGGGTGAGGCTGCCCCCGCGATGGCAGCCATGTCCGGCCATGGGATGCCCGCTATGTCCGGCCCAATGGCTGCGACCGGCGATATGGGCGACATGATGGGCGACGCCCACCGCGCGATGCTGTGGCCGCATTATGTGGTGATCATGCTCGGGTTCTGGATGATCACTGCCCCGTTCACCTTGGGTTATCTCAGCGACTTCGTGCCCGACGCCAATCAGTTGCGGGTGATGGTCGAGCGTGGTCTTGCGCCCTTTGCCCACCGCAACATGCTGATGACGCTGAATGATGTCACCAGCGGCATTCTGATCGTGATCTTCGGTTATCTTTCCGCCAATGCGCAACGCAAACATCCTTGGGCGCAATGGGCCAATGCGGTCGTGGGCGGCTGGCTGTTGCTGGCCCCGCTGGCAATCTGGACGCCACTGCCCGAAGCCTATGGCAATGCCACGCTGATCGGGTCGGCGGTGATAGCCTTATCCGTCCTGATCCCGATGATGCCGGGGATGAGCATGGAAGGCATGATGGGCAAGCCTGATATCCCGCCCGAATGGGGCTATAATCCGGCAAGCTGGCTGCAGCGGGTGCCGGTAGGTGCCTTGGCGCTCGTCGGCTTTCTGATCGCCCGCTACATGGCGGCCTATCAGATGGGCCATACGGACGCAGTATGGGAGCCGTTCTTTGCCGGAACAAATGGCCTGAACGGCACCGAGACGATCATCACTTCGCCGATGTCAAAGGCTTGGCCAGTTCCCGATGCGGGCTTGGGTGCGGTGGTCTATGCGCTGGAACTGGTGATGACGTTCATGGGCGGCAAGGATCGCTGGCGCACCATGCCGTGGATGGTTCTGGCGCTGGGGTTCTTGATCCTGCCGCTGGGGATTGTCAGCATCTATTTCGTGATCATCCAGCCGATTGCCATTGGCACCTGGTGTACGCTCTGCCTGCTGACGGCACTGGCGATGGCGCTGATGATCCCGTTCTCGCTGGATGAATTCGTGGCGATGGGGCAGTTTCTGACCGCCTCGCACCGCGCGGGCAAGCCGTTCTGGCGCACGTTCTGGACCGGCGGTGCGATGGAGGGCGGCAGCGACGATCATGCGCGTGGTGTGCTGGCCCCGAAGTCGCAGATGTTCGCCCAATCGGCGCGGGGTGTCACTTGGCCGCCCGCGCTGCTCGCCAGTTGTGCCATCGGCATCTGGCTGACCTTCACCCGGCTGACCTACGCCAACACCGGCACCATGACCAACAGCGACCATGTGACCGGGCTGCTGATCGTGACCTTCTCGATCATCGCCTTTGCCGAGGTGGCCCGCGCGATCCGGTTCCTGAACGTGCCGGCCGGACTGTGGCTGATCGCGGCGCCTTGGCTGCTGGACGGGGTCGGGTCGCCCTTGGCGCAATGGGGTAGCGTTGCGGCAGGCGTGCTGATTGTTGGACTCGCCATTCCGCGCGGCTCTGTTAGGAATTCCTATGGAGGCTGGAATGTCTTCGTGGTTTGAAACCTGCGTGCACGTCGTGCGCCACACGTTGGTGATCATCGGCGTGCTGGTGGTGGGCGGCGTCGTTGCGGCGCTGGTGATCACGTATTCCGGCGTGTTCAACGTAGCGGCCACGGTGGTGGATTCGCCCGCGCTAAGTTGGGCGCTGGTGACGGTGCGCGAAGCCTCCATCGGGCTGCACGCCCGCGATGTACCGGCACCGGCTGCCGGAATGGTCGCCGACCGCGACAACGGCTTTCGCCTCTATCGGCGCGAATGCGTGATGTGCCACACGCCGATCGGGCGCACCCCGCAACCGATGGCTGTGGGCTTCAACCCGCAGGCCCCCGGATTCGGCCCCGGAGCCGATGATATGAGCGAGGCTCAACTGTTCTGGGTCACCAAGAACGGCATCCGCTTCACCGGAATGCCCGCCTGGGGACCGTCGCTGAACGACACCGAAATCCGCGACGTGGTGGCTTTCGTGATGACCCTGCCCAAGATGACCGCAGCAGATTACGACGCCGTCGACAAGCGCATCCCGGAAACTGCGGCCACGCCGTGATCCGGCGACGGGGTTCGCACATCGTTCGGGCATCATCTGACGGCTCCTGAATGTCCGCATGAACTAGCGGTCACCTTTCGGTCATGGCGATGCTTCGGATAAAACCGCAGCACGCAATTAATGAGGGACAGCACATGCCAGACGCGCCGGAACCCGTTTGCTGCGCCACGACGGATGCGGACCCGGAGCAGATCAACCAGACCTGCTTTTGCATCACGCTGGACCAGCGCAAACTGGCGCAGGCGATTGACACGGCCTCTGGCGAACCGGGCTTGCATGCCGGCATCGCAGGCAGTCACCCTCATCTCTTTTCCAACGTGCCGGTGTTCTTGCCCGTCGCGGCGCTGCAACGGATGACCGACACGGTCGGGGCTATCGAAGCGGTCGCCGCACTACCGGCCTTCCGCGACGCAGTTCTTGGCTGGGCACCAGAGATTGCCCGCCAGGACCATGGGCCGCAGGGTGTGCTGATGGGGTATGATTTCCACCTTGGTGACGATGGCCCGAAACTGATCGAGGTGAACACCAACGCGGGGGGTGCCTTTCTGAACGCCTTGCTGGCGCAGGCGCAAACCCGGTGCTGCGTCGGGCATGTGCAACTCGCGGATGACAGCTTCGTCGCAAGGTTCGAGGCGCAGGTGATTGCGATGTTCCGCACGGAATGGCTGCGTCAGCGCGGCGTGGCCTCGCTGCGCCGCATTGCCATCGTGGATGACGCGCCGCAGGAGCAATATCTTTACCCCGAATTCGTGCTGGCACAGCAGATGCTGATCCGCCACGGCATCGACGCGGTGATCTGCGATCCGCAGGCCCTGACTTTGGGCGATGTCGGACTTAACTTTGGCGATTTGCCGGTTGATCTGGTCTACAATCGGCTGGTGGATTTCGCTCTGTCCGAACCGCGCCATACCGCTTTGCGCGACGCCTACCAGACGGGCGCGGTGGTACTGACACCCAATCCCCACAATCACGCGCTGTTGGCCCACAAACGCAATCTGACCCTGCTCTCCGACCCTGCCGCCTTGGCAGCCCTTGGCGTCACACCCGCGCTGGTGGACAGGCTGCGCGCCGTCCCGCAAACCCGGCTGGTGACACCCGAGAGCGCCGATGCGTTGTGGCAGACCCGGCGGCAGTTGTTTTTCAAGCCAGTCTCCGGCCATGGCGGCAAGGCGGTCTATCGCGGCGACAAGCTGACGAAATCGGTCTGGGCCGATATTGCCCGCGCTGACTACGTGGCGCAGGCGCTTGTGATGCCCGGTCAGCGGATGATCCAGATCGACGGGGTGCCCACGGCGCGCAAGGTCGATTTGCGGCTTTACACTTACGCCGCCAAACCACTGCTGGTTGCGGCGCGGATATATCAGGGGCAGACCACCAATTTCAGAACCGCTGGTGGTGGCTTTGCGCCGGTGCTGATCGTATGACCACGCCCGATATGGCCGGCCGAATTCATGATCTGATGGAACGCGCGACGACCAATCTTAAGCGGACCAACGGACACCAGATGATGCGCCTTCATGCGACACCCCCGCTTTGCCGCAGGACGGCCCGCAACGAAACGCGCCGCGATGGCCCCGAAGGCACTTATCCATGGCGGCAGCCCTTCGCATGGCCTCGGTGCGTCTCAGACCCATGCAAACCAAGGATATCATCAATGACCCACGCTGACCCAATCGCTGCAGAACCGCCTCTGGTGGACCCCGGCCAACGCAAAGCCTGGCTGATAGGTGGTGGTGGCATCGGCTCGTTGAGTGCCGCCGCCTTCATGATCCGCGACGGCGGCATGACGGGGGCCAACATCACCATACTGGAGGCGCTGCCGCTGCTGGGGGGCAGTCTGGACGCTGCGGGCGACCCGGAGGCGGGCTATTCGCTGCGGGGCGGGCGGATGCTGACCTCCGACAATTACGAATGCACCTGGGATCTGTTCAAAACCATCCCGTCGCTGACCCGGCCAGTCGCCTCGGTTTATGAGGAGACGATGGAGTTCAATGCGGTCTTCAAGGCCAATTCGATGGCCCGACTGGTGGACCGCCGCCGCGCCAAGGTGCCGGTCAGTTCGATGGGCTTTTCGATGCGGGACCGGCTGGAGCTGCTGAAACTGACCAATGCGAGCGAAGCTACTTTGGGCGCCGACTGCATCACCGACTGGCTGTCACCTTCGTTTTTCGAGACCGAGTTCTGGTATATGTGGGTCACCACCTTTGCCTTTCAGCCGTGGCACAGCGCGGTGGAGTTCAAGCGCTATCTGCACCGCTTCATGCTGGAATTTTCGCGGATCGAAACCCTCGCGGGCGTCAAGCGCACGGTGTTCAACCAATATGATTCCCTCGTCATGCCGCTGGTCTCCTGGCTGCGCGGACACGGCGTTCAGTTCATCACCGACTGCACCGTCACCGATCTGGACCACAGCGTCACCGGCGTCTTCAGCGCGACCGCTATCCGCTGCCAGCGGGGTGGCAAGGCCGAGGTGATCGCGGTGGGTAACGACGATCTGGTGATTGTGCAGAACGGCTCGATGACCGACGCCTCCAGCCTGGGCTCAATGTCGCGCGCGCCGGACAAGAAAACCAAGGCGGACAGCGGCAGTTGGGCCCTGTGGGAGAAGCTGGCGCGGGGCCGCCCGGAGTTTGGCAACCCGGCGCCGTTCAACTCCTGCATCGCCCAATCGGCCTGGCAATCCTTTACCGTCACCCTGAAGAACCCGGCGTTCTTTGACAGCATGCAGCGCTTCAGCGGCAACGAGGCCGGCACCGGCGGCCTCGTCACCTTCAAGGATTTCAACTGGCTGATGTCGATCGTTCTGGCACACCAGCCGCATTTCGCCAGCCAGCCCGCCGATGTTCAGGTGTTCTGGGGCTATGCACAGCTGCCCGACCGGATCGGCGATTTCGTGCCCAAACCGCTGGAAGATTGTACCGGGGCCGAGATCCTGCACGAACTGGCAGGCCATCTGCGGCTGGACCCCGACAGGCTGGCATCCGCCAACTGCATTCCCTGCCGGATGCCCTATATCACCTCGATGTTCATGCCGCGCAGCCACAGCGACCGCCCCTTGCCAGTGCCGCCCAACAGTCCCAACTTCGCCTTCGTCAGCCAGTTCGTCGAGATTGCCGATGATGTGGTCTTCACCGTCGAATACTCGGTCCGCGCAGCGCAGATGGCGGTCTATCACCTGCTGGGCATTGCCCGCCCGGTCCCCGCCATCACCCCGCACGACAAATCGGTGAAGGTGCAGATCGAGGCGCTGATCAAGGCCTTCAAGTAACGGGTTTACCGGCCACCAGCCGCTCCGGCAGGCGCAGGCTGGGCCAGACGGTCAGCAGGGTCACGGCAGCCATCAGAACAAAAGCGGCGTTGGGCAGCCAGGCGACATCATACAGCAACCCGCCCGCCGCCGACCCCACAGCAGCCCCAAGGCTGGCCGCCGAGGTCTGCTTGCCAAGTTCCGCCCCCGATTTGTGGCCCGCCTGAGCGGCAATCCAATAGGTCAGGATCGGGGACAGGATCCCTGCACTTGCCGCCACGCCGCCGATCACCACCAGCGTCAGCGTGAAATTTCCAGCCAGCGGCACCGCAAACAGCCCCACCGCGAGGGCAAAAAAGCCCGGGGCAATGAGCCAGCGGGTGAATTCGGGCCTGACCAGCGGCGAAAAGACCAACGCTTGCACCAGGATCATCACCACGCTGCACATTGTGAACATCGCGGCGATCTGGATGGGAGTCAGGCCAAGTTCCTGTTTGCCGCGCAGGGCCAGACCGACCTCGAACACCCCCACCCCGGCAGACACCACAAACCCAAGGATCAGCAATTGCATCACCAGCCGGGGGTCGGGGACTGGCACGCTTGGATCATCCCGTTGGTGCGCCGTTATGATTGTCCCCTTCAAGGATAGGGCGACCGCGACGTCAGCCACCAGCGCCAGAATGCCGGTTGTCAGCAGTGGCACGGTTAACACCCCGGCAGCACCGTCTGTACCACCCAGAAGGCGCGTCAGGGTCACGCCGAGCGTTGGGCCTAATAGAAAGCCAGAAATGCCCGCCAGTGACACGAACGTCAGCCGCCGCCCCAAGGCGGCTTTGTCCACTGTAAGGTCTGTTACGGTCGCAAGAGCCACAGGCGTCACCGCCGCCGCAAACACACCGCTCAGCGCCCGTTCCACATAGACCCCCGCCAGCGTTTCAAAAAACGCCGATACGATCATGATGAGGCTGAAACCGGACAGGCCGATCAGCAGAACACGCCGACGGCCCCATTGGTCCGAAAGATGCCCCCAGACCGGGGCAAACAGGAACAGTGCCACCATGTAAAGCGCCGTCAACAGGCCAGTGGCGCGCGAAACCTGTGCGGGCGTGCTGCCTGCGCCCAACAGCCGCTCAATCAGGGCGGGCAATTGTGGTAACAATACCCCGAACCCGACCGAGATTGTGAATACCGCGAGCATCAGCACCGGGAGGACAGCCACGGCTGGCAAGGTCGCGGGCCCCAGAGCGGCGCGCTGGCTTTGGTCTGTCATGCTTTGGCACCCTCGTTCAATTTGCGCCAGATAACGATCCGGCCCCGGCAACCTGCCACGCGCGACAGCTCAGATATCCGCGACGGCCCGCGCCAGCAAATCGCGCACTTGCCCCGCCACCGCTTTCAGGCCCGGGTTGTCAATCGCCTGCATCGAAGCCACCGGGTCAATCGCGCTGACCTCGACACCGCCGTCGACCACACGCAGGATGACATTGCACGGCAGCATGGCCCCCACTCGCGGCTCCATGCCAATTGCCTCGTAAGCCATTTTCGGATTGCAAGCGCCCAAGATGGTGTAAGCCGGCATCTCGACGCCGATCTTCTTTTTCATCGTGGCAGCCACGTCGATTTCGGTCAGCACGCCGAACCCATTGACCGCCAAAGCCGCGCGGGTACGGGTGTCAACGTCCTCAAAAGCGATACCTATAATTAGTCGATTGATCGTATAGGGCATCTCGCGGTCCTTCCGCTATTTGCGCAGATATTTTGCCAAAGCCAAGATGGCCAAAACCACCAGAACGACGATCAGGATCATCCAGACCCATCCGATCCCCATCCCATAGCCGCTCATCATGCCCTGTTGGGCTGAAACCGGTCCTGCGAGGCCAAAAGCCGCCAATATGCCCAGCCACAGATTTGTCGTGCGTTTCATTGGGTTTCTCCTGTTTGCATTGCGACCAAAGCAGCTTTTGGGGCCGCCGTCCTTGACCTGTGTCAACCAGTCTTGCTTCATCGCGGGATCCTGATTCCCGACACTGGGGTTCTGGCCCCAGTGGCGCCACTCCAGTCTGCGTCCTAAAGCCAGCGAGCCTCGGCTTGGAGACGTGGCCAAGCTGAACGGTGCTGGTATTGCGGCTGTCACCGACAGCGGCCTCAGCGTATTGCGGCACATGGTCCGGCGCTACCCGCTGCGCCGTGTTCAGGACGCCCATGCCGGGGCACAAGGGAGGCGCATCCCCGCGTCAGACCCAACCCCAGTGTTGCCAGGCAACGACGATCAGGGAATAGCGCAGTACCTTGCCAATCGTCACGAGCAGCAAAAACTGTCCGAACGACACCCGAAGCATCCCCGCCACTACGGTCAGCGGATCGCCAATCACCGGAACCCAGGAAAACAGCAGTGACCAGACGCCGAAGCGGGCGAACCACGCCTGTGCCCGGCTGTTGGTGGCGTCCTTCAACGGAAACCACGCACGGTCTTTGAAGTGCTGGAAAGAGCGACCCATACCCCAGTTGACCACCGCTCCCGCAATATTGCCAAGCGATGCGACCGCAATAAGCGCGAGGGGCATTCCGTTCGCTGATGCCAGTAAAGCGACCAGCGCCGCTTCAGACGATCCGGGCAGCAAGGTCGCCGAGAGGAAGGCAGACAAAAACAGCAGTGCGTAGGTGGTAAGAATATTCACATCCCCAACACCAAAGCACCGACGACCTGTCGCCCATCAGCCCGCCATTCGGGCAAGCCACCCTCCATCCGGCGTGCATTCAGACCCAGTTGGTGCAGGCGGGCGACGGCCTGATGGGCGTAGACACAATAGGGGCCGCGACAATAGGCCACGATGTCCGGCGCGGATTCTAACTGACCGACAAGGGCGTCCAGCGCGTTCAGGTCAACTCGGATGGCTCCTGGAATATGTCCATGGTCGAATTCATCCTGTGGCCGAATGTCCAGGAGGGTCACGGAGCCGTCTTCCAGCCGCGCCGCCAGTTCGGCACGTGTGATCGGTTCGGGCGAAGCGCCGCCTGACAGGCCCTGCAAAATCTCATCCACCGCAGACAGGTTCCGCTCGGCGATCTGACGCACAAGGTCCATCAGCACCAGCGTCTTGTCATCGGTCAGTTGGTAGATCACGGTCTTTCCGGCCCTGCGGCTAGTTACCAATCCTGCCCGGCGAAGTTGTTGAAGGTGCTGCGAACAATTGGCCACGGTCACGCCGACCTTGCCCGCCAAGACCTCAACCCCGCGCTCTGCCTGGGCCAGTTGCTCCAGCAACATCATGCGATGCGGCGCGCCAAGGGCACGGGCGATCAGGGCGTATTCCTCCAGCAAGGCAAGTTTCGGTGTCATTGACAGGGTGGATCCTTCGGGTCTAGATCATTCAAGTACTCGCTTGAATGTAGCGAGTCGTGAGGGTGCGGACAAGCCCGACCATGGCTGAACTCCGATGGAGACCAAAGATGATCCTGCGCCAGTTCCTGCATTCCGACCCTGTCGCCGCCTCCTATCTGTTCGGCTGCGGTGGCAAAGCGATCGGAGCCGTGGTTGATCCGGTGGGCGACATTGCGCCCTATCTGCAGGCCGCCGAGGCCACGGGGATGCGCATCCATTATGTGATCGACACCCATCTTCATGCCGATCACGTATCGTCCGGGCGGGCGCTGGCACAGGCTTCGG
>JAYTQA010000217.1:0-3961 GCA_043746955.1 bacterium
AGTGGCAACTTCGAGGCGCATCATATTGAAACCGTTGGCGGAACCTTCAATGGCCAGAACTGGCGGATGACCAGCGCGGAGGTGATGGCACAGATAGCCTTGGGCAAAACCTTCGTGGTCAACGGTGCCGATGGCAGTCAGGCGCGGGTGGAGGTGCATCAGCACTTTACCTCGGCCACCAATCCAACCGGCAAGTTTCTGATCACGGTGGCCGATGGCTCCAAAGAAGACAACCTGCTCGCCTTGCTGGCGCCCCTGCAGAAATCCTGCCTTGCCATCGACCAGACGATCCGCTGAACCGGCACCGCGCGCCCTCCTGGCCGCCCCGCGCCAAAAACCCACCGAACCGCTTTGAATGCTTCCCCTTGTTACAATCCAACGCTAAAGGAGGGGGTAACCGCCCCCTTTCGCCGTTGGAGCCTTGCCATGAGCACGATCGTCGACATTCACGCCCGCGAGATTCTGGACAGCCGTGGCAATCCCACCATCGAGGTCGATGTGGTTCTGGAAAGCGGGGCGATGGGCCGCGCCGCCGTGCCCTCGGGTGCCTCCACCGGCGCGCATGAGGCGGTCGAACGCCGCGATGGCGACAAGACCCGCTACATGGGCAAGGGCGTTCTGGAGGCCGTGGCCGCGGTAAATGGCGAGATTGCCGAAGAGATCATCGGCTTTGACGCCACCGAACAGGTCGGCATCGACATGACGATGATCGAGATGGACGGCACGCCGAACAAGGGCCGCCTTGGGGCCAACGCCATTCTCGGCGTGTCGCTCGCGGTCGCCAAAGCCGCCGCCGAATTCACCGGACAGGCGCTGTATCGCTACGTCGGCGGCACCTCGGCCCGCATCCTGCCGGTGCCGATGATGAACATCATCAACGGCGGCGAACATGCCGACAACCCGATCGACATTCAGGAATTCATGATCCTGCCGGTCGGTGCCGACACCATCCGCGACGCGATCCGGATGGGCTCGGAGGTGTTCCACACCCTGAAGAAAGAACTGCAAGCCGCTGGCCACAACACCGGCATCGGCGACGAGGGCGGCTTTGCGCCCAACCTGAACTCCGCCCGCGATGCGCTTGATTTCATTCTGAAAAGCATCGAAAAGGCCGGCTATCGCCCCGGTGAAGACATCTATTTGGGCCTCGACTGTGCCGCGACCGAATATTTCAAAGCTGGCCGCTACGAGATGAAAGGCGAAGGCAAGAGCCTCAGCATCGAAGAAAACGTCGCCTTCCTGACAGCACTTGCCGCCGACTACCCGATCATCTCGATCGAAGACGGCTGTTCGGAAGACGACTGGGCCGGTTGGAAACTGCTGACCGACACCCTTGGCAAGAAGATCCAGCTGGTCGGCGACGATTTGTTCGTGACCAACCCCAAGCGGCTGGAAATGGGCATCAAGCAAGGCTGCGCCAATTCCATGCTGGTGAAAGTCAACCAGATCGGCACCCTGACCGAGACCCTCGCCGCCGTCGATATGGCCCACCGCGCCGGTTATACCAATGTGATGAGCCACCGGTCGGGCGAAACCGAGGACAGCACCATCGCTGACCTCGCCGTCGCCACCAACTGCGGCCAGATCAAGACCGGCTCGCTGTCCCGGTCCGACCGGCTCGCCAAATACAACCAGCTGATCCGGATCGACGAAATGCTGGGCGACATCGGCGAATATGCAGGTCGGTCAATCCTCAAAGCCTGATCGCAAAGCCTGATCTCACCCACCGCAACCGCGCGCCCACCCGGGCGCGCCGTTTTCACATGTCGACGAGGCCCGAAATTCCGGAGCCTCCGGCGGGAGTATTTGGGCCAAGAGCAAATGCAAGAATCCGCCCTTTCCACTTCATCTGGGGAAAAATACTCCGCAGGTGAGCCATTTGCCCGCAGGGCGAAGAAATGGCGCAAGCGGGGGACGCGAGGTCCCCCGGCGGTTGATGCAGAGCGCGCGGTTTTGAAATGGAAGCATAGTGTACGAGACGCTTGCGCGGAACCCCTCAGACATCACTTCAACTTCGCCGAGCAAACCCCTAAAACTTAACACAAAATCAGGTGGTCACCTCCCCATCTTGCCCGCCCCGTTCTTACCCCCTATCCTTCCCCCATGCAAACCGATCCCAAAGCCCTGATCGCCGCCCTGCCGCCAGATCTTCGCAACCGGCTCACCCAAGCCTCCACCGCCGCGGGCCTGACCCATCTGGCGGGCCACACCGCCGCCATCGCCGTCACCTCCAGTCTGATCACCACCCCGCTCTGGCCGATAGCTTTGCCGCTGCAAGGCATCCTCCTGATCTTCCTGTTCACCCTCGAACACGAGGCGACCCACCGTACCCCGTTCGCCAACCCCACGCTCAACGAGTGGACCGGTCGCGCCTGTGGCCTGATCCTGATCCTGCCGTTCGAATGGTTCCGCTACTTCCACCTCGCCCACCACCGCTACACCAACCTGCCCGGCCTTGACCCCGAGCTTGACGGCGCCAAGCCCGAAACCGTGGCGCAGTGGCTGTGGCATGTCACCGGCTTGCCCTATTGGATCTCGGCGGTCAAACGCCTGTTCAGCCTCGCTTTCCACCGCCCACAAGCCGGTTATGTCCCGCCAAACGCCCTGCCGCGCATGGCGACCGAGGCCCGGATCATGCTGGCCCTTTACGCCCTCGCCGCCTTCTTCGCCCCAGCACTCCTGTGGTTCTGGCTGATCCCCATCCTCATCGGCCAGCCCTTCTTGCGGCTTTATCTGCTCGCCGAACATGGCGACTGCCCTTACGTGGCCAATATGCTGGAGAATACCCGCACCACTTTCACCAATCGCCTGGTGCGCTACCTGGCCTGGAACATGCCCTACCATACCGAACACCACGCCTTTCCCGCCGTGCCGTTCCACCACCTGCCCGAACTGCACGCCGAGATTCGCAGCCATCTGAAGGTCACCGCAAATGGCTACGCCCGTTTCACCCGCGCCTACCTCGCCCGCCGGCACTAACCCGCCGGTCGCAGCCCGTCCGTCGCATCCCGCCGGTCGCAACCTGCCGGTCGCAACCTGCCGGTCGCGGCCCGCCAGCCGCAGCTTGCGGGTCGCAGCCCGCCAGACGCAGCCCACTGGTCATCGCCCAGCGTCAGAACCATCCGCGATTGTGCCGGTCCCGAGATTGAATTGGCGTGCGCCCGGCCAATCCGCTAAGCCGCCGCCATGACAGCCCGCAATATCCCCCAAGACACCAGGCGCGGCTTCGGCTTCGCCCTGACCGCCTATCTGCTCTGGGGGTTTTTGCCGTTTTTCATGAAGGCCGTGGCGCACATCCCGCCCGCCGAGGTCATCGCCCACCGGGTGGTGTGGAGCCTGCCGCTCGCCGCCCTTGTCCTGTTGGCGCGCGGCCAATTCGGCGGCATCCTGACCTTGCTGAAACAGCCCAAAATGCTGCTGATGGGCACCGCGACCGCCGCGCTCATTTCGGTCAACTGGGGGATTTATGTCTGGGCGATCGGCTCCGGCCACGCGCTGGATGCCGCCCTGGGCTATTACATCAACCCGCTGTTCAGCGTATTTCTGGGTGCGGTCTTGCTGGGCGAAAAGCTGGCACCCCGGCAGCGCGTGGCGATAGCGCTGGCAGCCTTCGCCGTGGCGCTCCTGACCATTGCGGCCGGGAAACTGCCGCTCACCGCCCTCGGCCTGACCGTCTCCTGGGGCTTTTACGCCTATCTCAAACGCCGCCTGCCGATTGGCGCGAACGAGGGGTTTTTGCTGGAGATTCTGATCCTTACCCCGTTCGCTTTGGCCTATATCCTCTGGCTCGCCGCCCAAGGCACCGGCCATTTCGCAGGCACCGCCGCTGACACCGGCCTTTTGATGGCCTGCGGCCTCGTCACCGCCGTGCCCCTGATGATCTACGCCAATGGGGCCAAAGGCCTGCGGCTCTCGACCATCGGCATCCTGCAATACATCGCTCCGACCATGATCCTGCTGA